>DATEGV010000283.1:0-5766 GCA_035279925.1 Ktedonobacterales bacterium
GACGCGAGCCAGCCAGTGGTGACAATCACACTGGCCGACGAATATGACCTGGGCGCGGAGTTCTTCCGCTGGGAGTTCGCGACGGCGGTGGCGGGCGCGCTCATCGGCATCAACGCCTTCGATCAGCCCAACGTGCAGGAGGCGAAGGACAAGACCAACGCGCTGCTGGCGGAGTACACCGCAACACATCAACTCCCCGAGCCACAGCCGGTGATTCAGACCGAGCGGGTGAAGGTGATCGCGGAGGGCGACGAAGCGCAGCGACTTCATAGCGTCATCTCGCTGCAACACGCGCTCGAAGTGTTCGCGCGTGAGGCCGGCGCGGGTGACTACATCGCCATCCTCGCGTATATCGAGCGTAGCCCTGAGCACCAAGAAGCCCTGCAACACCTGCGGCTGCGATTGCGCGACACGCGGCGTGTCGCGACGACGCTAGGCTACGGCCCGCGCTTCCAGCATTCGACCGGGCAACTTCACAAAGGTGGCGCGAATACGGGAGTCTTCCTACAATTCGTTGCGCGTGACCATGAAGATATCGCGATTCCAGGGGAGCCGTACACCTTCGGCGCGCTCAAGCAGGCGCAGGCGCTCGGCGACCTCCGCTCGCTGGAGGCGCATGGCCGGCGGGTGATACGGATTGACCTTGGCGACGACATCAGCGCGGGCATTCAAGAGGTCCTGCGCGCCGCCGACGCGGCGCAACTGTCGTGACGCGACGAGTGATCGGCGTCTGAGTGACGCCTGGACAGGATGGAGAAGAACATGGAACTTGGCATCTTTGGACTCGGGCGCATGGGCGCCAATATGGCGGTGCGGCTCGTTCAGGGCGGCCACCGTGTCGTCGCGTCCAATCGCAGCCGCGGTCCGGTGGATGAGGCCGCGGGGCAGGGCGCGATTCCCGCGTATACGATGGAGGAGATGGTTTCCAAGCTGGAGGCCAGCCCGAAGGTCGTCTGGTTGATGGTGCCGTCCGGGCAAGTGACCGATGACGCGATCCACCATGCCATGAGCCTACTCAAGCCGGGCGACATCATCATTGACGGCGGCAACTCGAACTACAAGGACACGATGCGCCGGGCGCAAGAGGTGAGCGCGGCCAACATTCACATGATGGACTGCGGCACGAGCGGCGGCATCTGGGGCCTCAAAGTTGGTTATAGCCTGATGATCGGCGGCGAGCAGAGCACATTCCAGCATTGTGAGCCGATCTTCAAGACGCTGGCTCCGGAGGATGGCTATGGGTACATGGGCGCCAGCGGAGCCGGCCACTTCGTCAAGATGGTACACAACGGCGTCGAGTACGGGATGCTGCAAGCCTACGGCGAGGGTTTCGAGATCCTCGAAAAGTCGCAGTTCAACCTCGACATGCTCCAGATCACTCGCGTCTGGCAACATGGCAGCGTTGTGCGCTCCTGGCTGCTGGACCTGGCGGAGCTCGCGTTCCAAAAGGACCGCACGCTCGAAAGCATTCGCGGCTATGTCGAGGACTCCGGCGAGGGCCGCTGGACGGTGCAGGCGGCGATTGACGAGAACGTGCCGGCGCCCGTCATCACCCTGTCGCTGCTCGCGCGGTTTGCCTCGCGCCAGCCGGAATCCTTCTCGGCGAAGGTCATCGCGGCGCTGCGTAATGAGTTCGGCGGCCATGCCGTGACGTTCGAGAGCGGTGAGCGTGGCGGTGAGCGACACCTGGCCGAGTAGCGCGCCGGGGTAAAATATGTGTATGGGGCGCGTCGGCGGCGCGTCGCGTCGGCGCGTCATGTGAAGGGATGAGAGCCATGGAATCCACGACGGTCGCCGTCAATCCCCTGCGAGCGGGCATGCGCAACGCCCGGACGGTCGAGCCATGTGTGATGGTGATCTTCGGCGCCACCGGCGATCTGACCCACCGTAAGCTGCTCCCGGCGCTGTACAACCTGCAACTCGAACACCCGCTGCCACCACAGTTCACCGTCGTCGGTGTGGCGCGGCGTCCCTTCAGCAATGAGGAGTTTCGGAAGCAGGCGCTCGACTCCATCAACACGTTCTCGCGGCGCCGACCCGTGACGCCGCGCGTGTGGGATAGCTTCTCCAAGGGGCTGTTTTACCACCAGTCACAATTCGATGATCCGGCGGGATACCAGGCGCTGGCCAAGCTGCTCGAGCAACTGGACCGCGATCGGGGCACCGCCGGCAATCATATCTTCTACTTGGCGACACCGCCAAGCTTCTACGCGACCATCGCCGATCAACTCGCCGCCGCCGGACTGGCGCAGCCCGGCGAGGATGGCAAAGGATGGTCGCGGATCATCGTCGAAAAGCCTTTTGGGCACGATCTCAATTCGGCGTTGGCGCTGAACAAGGAGCTCAATCGCGCGTTCACCGAGCAACAGATTTACCGCATTGACCACTATCTCGGCAAGGAGACGGTACAGAACATCTTGGTCTTGCGGTTCGGCAATGGCATCTTCGAGCCGATTTGGAACCGCCGCTACGTGGACAATGTGCAGATTACGGTGGCGGAGAGCATCGGCCTGGACAGTCGCGGTGACTATTATGAAGAAGCCGGCGCGATGCGCGACATGATCCAAAACCATATGATGCAGTTGCTAACACTTGTGGCGATGGAGCCGCCGGTCAACTTCGGTCCAAACGCCGTGCGCGACGAGAAGGTGAAGGTTCTGCGCGCCATCCCCTCGCTGATGGACGGCGAAATCGCCGCCGACACGATTCGCGGGCAGTATGGGCCGGGACTGGTAGCGGGCGAGCAGGTGCGCGGCTACCGCCAGGAACCGGGTGTAGACCCGAACTCGAAGACGGAGACGTACGTCGCGCTGAAGCTGCTCGTCGAGAACTGGCGCTGGGCGGGAGTGCCGTTCTATCTGCGACACGGGAAGCGGCTGGCGAAGCGCATCACCGAGGTGACCATCCAGTTCAAGCGGCCTCCCTACCTGCTCTTCCGCGGGACCGGCGCGGATCAGATGCAACCGAACGCGCTATCCTTGCGCATACAGCCGAACGAGGGAATCTCGCTACTGTTCAGTGCGAAGGTGCCCGGCCAGGAGATGCAACTACGATCCGTCAATATGGACTTTCTCTACGGTAGCTCGTTCGGCGTCGAGCCGCCGGAGGCGTATGAGCGCCTGCTGCTGGATGCCATGCTGGGCGATTCAACGCTCTTCACGCGCATTGACGAGACGGAGCTAGCGTGGCAATTGGTTGATTCAATCGAATCCGGGTGGAAGAAAATGCTGTCTCCCACCCTGCCCCAATACGAACCGGGGACCTGGGGACCCAAAGAGGCCGACGCGCTAATCGAGCGGGACGGCCGGACCTGGAGGCGACTATGAGTAGCGCACAGCCTGCTATCCCGTCTATGCGCCCGGTTGATCTGGACGCGGTAGAGCGTGAACTCGATAACCTGTGGCGTGAAACGAATACAAGCGTCGCCGCGTCCGGCGGCAACGCCTACTCCCGCAACAGCGTGCTAACGTTGGTGTCGTTCCTGCCCGCTGGCGCGCAACCGGACCGCATTTTTGAGGCGATCCATCGTCTCTCGACATCGCATCCTTCCCGTGCGGTCGTGGTGGTGGCCAACGAGCGTCAAGCCGAGGCTGGCCTGCGCGCGGCGATCGGAACGTACGTGGCGCCCGAATCCACCTGCTACGGTGAGGATATTTTGCTGGAGGCGAGCGGTGACGCCGTGGCGCATCTACCAGGCGCCGTGCTGCCGCTTATCGTGTCGGGCCTGCCGGCGTTCCTATGGTGGCTGGGGGAGCCGCCGTGGGGTACGGCGCTGCTCGAGTCGCTTGTGGATGGCGTGGACCGCCTGATTGTAGACACGTCGGAGATGCCACGAGTGGAGCGCAGTTTGACGGCGCTCGACGATCTGATGCGGCGCAAGAAGTCACGCTGCGCCATCAGCGATATCAGTTGGACGGCGCAGGCGCCGTGGCGAGAAATCACCGCGCAGTTCTTCGATCCCGCCAATCTCAGGCCCTATCTGGAACAGATCGAGCGCGTCGTCATCGAGTTCGCGGCCGGCGACGAGGACGCGCCCACCAACCCGAGCCAGGCATATCTTTTCGCGGGCTGGTTGTCGTCTCGGCTGAACTGGCAATCTGAGCTCTCCCAGCATAGCCCAACGATGGACGACAGCCGCGAGCACATCTTACACGACCCGAACGGGCGCAAGATTGTGATGAAGATCAACGCGCGCTTCGACGTGCCGCAACAGAGTTGGTGGGAGCGACCCGCCCCTGCCGGTCCCGCGTCCAGCTCCGGTCATCATCCCGCCCCACAGGCCGCCACGTCGGTCCGCAACGGCGCGCTGATGTCCGTGCACATCGAGTCGCGCGCGCCGACCGCGCGGGCCACCTTTACTGTCGCTCGCGAGCATGATCTCGTCCATGCGACCACGCGCTGCAACGTGCCGGAGGGATCGCCGCCCTCGCAGACGGTCCATCTCGACTCCATCGGTGAAGGGTCGCCGCTCGGCGATCAGTTGCTGATGTTCGGACAGGACGTGATCTATCAGGCGGCGCTCGGCGCGGCGGCGCACTTCATTCGCCCATCCCTGCGGCGGGGCATGATATGAGCGCAGCGGAGAATATGCGCCGGCGCATCGAGCGCGTGCCGACGGGTCTGGATGTCGCCAACCGAGCGGCGGAGTTGTTCGTGCGCCGCAACCATGAGGCTCAGCCGAGCGGTCGGTTTACCGTCGCGCTTTCGGGTGGCTCGACGCCACGCGCGTTTCATGCGTTACTGGCCGCGCCGCCGTACCGCGATCAAGTGGATTGGTCCATCGCGCAATTTTACTGGGGCGATGAACGCTATGTCGCGCCGGATGATCCGGAGAGCAACTTTCGCATGGCACGTGAGACACTGCTCGATAAGATCCCCATCCACGAGGCGCAGATACACCGTGTCCATACCGAGATGGACGATCCCGCGGCGGCGGCGGGGCTTTACGAGTCAGAGATTCGCCAGGAGTTCGCGCTGGCTGGCGGCGCGCTGCCGCGCTTCGATCTCATCTTCCTCGGCATGGGACCGGATGGGCATACTGCGTCACTCTTTCCGCACACGGCGGCGCTTGGCGTACGGGACCGGCTAGTCGTCGCCAACTACGTGCCGAAACTCTCGACGTGGCGCATCACGCTGACGGAGCCGGTGCTCAACGCGGCGGCGACGATGGCGTTTCTCGTGGCCGGCGCGGACAAAGCGGACGCGCTCAGCGCCGTGCTCGACGGTCCGCGCGACCCAGAGCAATACCCGTCGCAGCTGGTGGCGCCCACAGCGGGTGAGGCGCTGTGGATCGTGGACGATGCGGCGGCGGCTCGGTTGCGCGCACGCTAGCGGCCGTCGTCGGTGGCGCATGCTACATGGGGGTGTTTACATGGCGTTGATTGTGCCGTCCATCCTGTCCGCGGACTTCGCGCGCCTTGGAGAGCAGGTCCACGCCGCAGAGGCCGGGGGCGCCGAGCGTATACAGATTGATGTCATGGATGGCCGCTTCGTCCCGAACATCACCGTCGGGCCGCTGATTGTCGAGGCGGTGCGCCGTTCCTGTGGGTTGCCGCTGGAAGCGCACCTGATGATCGTCGAGCCGGAGCGGTACCTCGCCGATTTCGCGCAGGCCGGCGCAGACTACATCATCGTGCACCAGGAGGCGTCGCCTCATCTGCACCGCGCCATCGAACAGATACACCGGCTGGGCAAGCGCGCGGGTGTTGCGATCAATCCCGCGACGCCGCTGACCGTGCTTCAAGAGGTGCTGGATGACGTGGACCT
>DATEGV010000284.1:0-14678 GCA_035279925.1 Ktedonobacterales bacterium
CCGTTGTCCTCAGACGTGCGGGCGAAGGGCGACTGGAAGCAAGGGTGCGTGAGCGAAATGACCAGCCAGCCGCCCGGCCGCATAACGCGCCGCGTCGCCCGCAACGTTGCTTCGAGGTCGGGAATGTCCATCAGGGCAAGCGTGCTGACGACGCCCGCAAACGCCCCGGCCTCGATGCGTGAGAGCGTCTGCGCGTCGTCCTGGATGTAGGTGATCCCCAGCGGCTCCTCGGCCTCGTAGCGCCGAGCGAGCGCGAGAAGTTCCGCCGAGACGTCTACTCCGGTCATGCGCGCTTCGCGCCGGGCCAGTTCGCGCGTGAGCCAGCCCTGACCGCAGGCGAGATCGAGCACCTTCTCGCCCGCAACCTCGCCGATGAGCGCGAGCATGCTCGGCAACACAACGTCGCGATAGATCGCCTCGTCGCGCACGTAGCGGTCATACCACTCGGCGTAGTCGTCGTAGGGCGCGTCGCTCATACGTTCTTCACCTGCTTGAGCGCGACGGGCAGCTCTGGCAGCAGATCGCCGGCCAGCAGCCCCGCGTCGCCGCTGCGCTCGCTCACCAGCAGCCCCGCCCGGCTGTGCAGATACACCGCCGCGCTGGCCGCCTCCAGCGGTTCCATACCCTGCGCGAGCAGCCCACCCACGACGCCGGAGAGCACGTCGCCGGAGCCGGCGGTGGCAAGCGCGGGATTCGGCGGCCAGTTGACGTGTAGCGGACCACCCGGCGCGGCGATGAGCGTGCAGGCGCCCTTCAGGACGACCACCAGCCCCCAGTCACGGGCGGCGCGGCGTGTCACCTCGATGCGATCCGACCCGCCGCCGGAGACCTTCTGGCCGCCGAGCAGCCGGCCCATCTCGCCGGGATGCGGCGTGATGACCGTGAGTGGCGGGAGCTTGGCCGGCCAATCCTCCATGTGGGCGAGGTTGTTCAGCCCGTCGGCGTCCACGAGCAGGCGCGGGCGCTCGTCCCCGGGCAGCGCGAGCAGCCCCGCGAAGACATGTTCCAGATAGGCGCGCGTTTCGTTGTCCTGACCCAGACCGGGACCGACGACCAGGGCGCGGTAGCCGGGCAGCCCGTCCAACAGCGCGCGGGCGCGCTCCTCTGGCGCGGCGTCCAGGCTGGGCAGCGGGTGATAGGTCGCCTCGGGGAGCATCGTCGTGTAGACCGGCACAAGCTCTGGCGTGGTGGCGATGGTCACAAGTCCGGCGCCGATGCGCGCGGCGGCTGACGCGACGAGGAAGGCTGAGCCGGGGTAGCGCGGGGAACCGGCGGCGATCATTACCTTGCCGAACGTCCCTTTATTGCTGTCGAGCGCGCGGACCGGCAGAAGCGGCCGCAGCGACGCCGCCGTGATCTGGCGCATCTCTGACTGTATCGGCATCTCGTCGGGCAGGCCGATGCCACCAACTTCGAGGTCGCCAACGTAGTCCGCGCCGGGGAAGAGCAGCAGCCCAATCTTGGGAAAGGCCAGCGTCACGGTGAGATCGGCGTGGATGGTTCCCTGGTCTACCGCGCCCGTGTCGGCGTTCAGACCGCTGGGAAGGTCGAGCGCGAGCACGAGCAACGACGGGCGGCGGCCCTTCTCCTCCGCGACGTAGCCCAGCAGCCGCGCCATTGTGGGGTCGAGCGGGCGGGAATGGCCGGTGCCTAGCAGCGCATCCACGACGACATCGGCGCGGGTGATCGCCTCGCGCACGGCGGCCAGATCGTCGTTGACGGGGATATAGCGGTTGTCCACCTCGATGCGCCGCTCACGCCAGGCGTAGGCGGTCACATGCGCGCCCCACTCCGTCAGGTGGCGGCCCATCACGCGACCGTCGCCGCCGTTGTTGCCAGGGCCTAGCACTACGAGCGTCTCGCGCCCGACGACGCTGCCGCCCAGGCGCGCGCGCAGACGTTCGGCGACGCTCTGGCCGGCGTGCTCCATCAACACGGGCGAGCTCAGACCATACTCGCGCTCCGCTCGCTGCTCGATCGCGCGCATCTCATCACCGGTGACAACCCACATGGCGGCGCTCCTTCCTGCCATAGTACATAGCGCGGGACGCGCGCGGCGGCAAACGGGAGGGGTACGGGTCACGCAGAGTCACGCAGAGTCACGCAGAGTCACGCAGAGTCACACAGAGTTACGCAGAGTCACACAGAGTCACACAGAGTCACACAGAGGTATCAGAGAGTTTTGTGGGGCCATACCAACTCCGTTTGAGAGATTTGCCGTTTGGGACGTCCTCACCCCCTGCCCCTCTCTCCCGCGCACGGGCGAGGGGGAACCATGACCCGAAGGTCGCGGCGATTACTCCCCCTTCCCCTCGGGAGGGGAAGGGGGCTGGGGGGATGAGGATACCTCCTACGCCAAGCACCGAAGCGGACGTGCTATGACCTTCCGCCTACTCTCTGAAAAACTCTGTGTCTCCTCCGCGTCTCCTCTGTGTGACTCTGTGTGACTCTGTGTAACTCTGCGTGACTCTGTGTCACTCTGTGCTACCCGTACCCCATCCTCGCTTTGTGCGGCATGCCGCCTACCGCGCGTCGCCCGCCGGGACCGTCGTATCCAGCGGAATCAGCCCCGCCTCGATGCTCGCGCGATGCGGCTCCAGGAACGGCGGCAGCGCCAGCCGCTCGCCCAGATGCATCGCGTCCTCGTCGCTCGTGAAGCCGGGGCCGTCGGTCGCGATCTCGAAGAGTACGCCACCCGGCTCGCGGAAGTAGATCGAGCGGAAGTAGTAGCGATCAATCTGCTGTGTCGCCGCGAGGCCGCCCCGCAGCAGCCGTGTGCGCCAGGCCAGATGCTCCTCATCGTTCGGCGTGCGGAACGCCACATGGTGGACGCCGCCGATGCCGACCATCCCGCGCCGCGCCGTCGGGTCAACCGCCAGGTGAACCTCCGCGCCCGCGCCGCCGGCCGCCACCTCGTAGCGATGGATCGTGCGCGTCGCGCCCGTTTCCGCGTCCGTGATGTCGTAGGCTCCGGCCGCGCGGAAGCCCATCACCTCCGTCAGCGTCCGCTCCGTCGGCTCCAGGCGCGCCACCAGCAGCCGCACCGAATGCAGCCCACGAAGCTGATACTCCGCCGGGACGGGACTGCTGCTCCACGGTTCGCCCGCGCGCACGCCGGTCTCGCCCTCGGCCAGCGCGATCAACTCCAGCCGCTGACCCTCTGGATCTGAGAAGGGCAGCGTCGTGCGCCCGGCCCGGGTCTGCATCGCCTCATGCCGCACGCCTAGCTCGTCGAAGCGCCGCTCCCACCAGGCCAGCGCCTCCGCGTCCGGCACGCGCATGCCAATCGCCGCGATGGCGCCGGTTCCGGGACGGTTCGCGCCCGCCTGTGGCCAGTCGAAGAAGGTCAGTTCCGTGCCGGCGTGCCCGATGGCGTCGCCGTAGAAAAGATGGTACGCCGAAACGTCGTCCTGGTTGACCGTCTTCTTCACCAGGCGCAGCCCCAAGACCTGTGTATAGAACGCCACATTCGCTGGCGCGTTTCCCGTCACCGCCGTCACATGATGCAAGCCGCCAAGCTCCATTGTCTTCCTTCTCTCTCTCAGTTTAGTACTGAACTATCGCCCGGTAAAAACGACACCCCTACGGGGTCGCGTGGTCCAGTGTGCGCAGCAGGCCGGCCAGACGCCCAAGCTGCTCCCGGGAGAGCGCGCCCAGTCGCTCCGCGAGCCAGCGTTCGTGCGCTGGCACGACGCGATCATGCAGCGCGCGTCCCTCCGGCGTCAGCGCCAGGCAGAGCGTCCGCCCCTCCTGACTGCGCGTGAGCAGCCCACGTCGCTCCATCTTCGCCACCAACTGCGAGACGTTGCCCTTGGTGACGAGCAGCGCCTCCGCAAGCTCCTGCTGGCTCATGCCCTCCGACGCGCCGACCTGCGCCAGCACGTCAAACTGCGCGAGGCTCAGGTCCCACGGTTCCAGCCAGCGTTCGGAGTCGCGCTCGATGCGCTGATAGACGCGCGCCAGGCGCAGCCACGCCACCACCGCCGGTCGCCGCAACGCGCCGCGCTCGCCACTCGTCGCCATCGGCGACTCCGTACTCTCTGTCATAGCGATAGTTTAGCACTAAACTTTAGCGCAGTCAAGAGGCGCGAGACGGACCTCACCCCGGCGCTGACGCGCCACCCCTCTCCCGCGAGGAGAGGGGACCGTGAGCGGAGCGATGCGGCGTTCCGGCTCCCCTTCCCATGTCGGAGGAGATCGTAAGCAAAGTGGCGTGGCGTTCCAACTCCCCCTCTCCTGGCGGGACGCGACGGCGCAGGGATCTGACTCCCCCTCTCCTTGTGGGAGAGGGGGCTGGGGGGTGAGGTCAATGGGACCGGCGCCAGAGCGCAGCGGGGGCAAAGGGAAGGTCGGCGCCCTATGCGTGGCTGTATTCGCGCTCCGACGTGACGACATTCCCAGACAGGCTGTTGAACAGCGTCAGGTAGTTGCGCAGGTTGGCCGTCGAGAGGAACTTGTGCCGCACCTCTTCATGGCCGCGTTGGCCCATCGCCTGCGCCTGCGCCGGATTCTTCATCAGCTCCAGCGTCCGCTGCAAGGCCTCTTCCACGCTATTGACGAGGTAGCCCGTCACGCCGTCCTCGATCTGCAGCGGGATGCCGCCGACGTTGCCGCCGATGACCGGCTTGTACTTCCACAGGCCCTCGGCGACGGTCAGGCCGAAGCCCTCGCGCAGTGACTTCTGCAGCACGACGGTCGCCGTCTGCTGGAAGGCGTTCACCTCGACGTTGCCCACGCCGTCCAGGTTTGACAGCAGATAGATGTCCGGATCCTCGTTGGCGTAGTCGCGGGTGCGCTGGTAGTATTCCATGCCTTCAGGGTCGTCGTGCGCCATCGAGCCGATCATCACGAGCTGCGTCTCAGGGAACTCGCGCTTGACGCCGCGATATACGTCAATCACGCCCAGGGGGTCTTTCCACGGGTCGAAGCGCGATACCTGCACCATCGTCGGGCGGCTCGGGTCCACGCCGTAGAGCGAGACGACGCGGCGGGCGTCCTCATCGCTCATGGGAGCGTTCTTCGGGCTGAGCGGGTCAATCGCCGGCGGGATGATCGCGACCTTGCCGATGCGCAGGTCCTGCTTGGCGTACTCCGGCATCGTAAAGATGGCGGCGTCATAGGCCTGCACAAACGGTCGCAGGAACGACCAGTACTCCTGATTGGCGGCGGTCAGGTCAATGTGGCAGCGCCAGATCCACTTGCCCGCGTCGGTTGCGCGCAGCATCCGCAGAGGCGCCGGCTGCGGATCGTGGACGATCACATAGTCGAACTCGTCTTCAAAGTACACGGCATTGTCAACATTGGCGTGCAGATACGCGGCGCGCATGGCGGGCGTCAATTCCAGCCCCATGCCTTGCAGCGCGTTGTGCATGCTTTTGGTGACGTTGAAGAACTCATCCGGCGCGGAGATGATGCGCCACTCGGCTTCGAGACCGACGTTGCGCATGAGTGGGATAAGCGTGTGCAGCATCTCGGCCACACCGCCACCGTACGCGGTCGAGGAGATGTGGACGACGCGCGCGCCTTGCAGCGGCGCCGCCAATCGCTCGAGCTCAGCGATGACATCGGCGCCCACAACAGGGGCATAGTCGGCGAGAGTCTTTGTGGAGAGCGTTACTTTCTGCATTCCGGGCGTGCGAATTTCCTGCATGTCCCAGGGCTCCTTGGTCGCTTCGAGCGATGTGACGTCGGTAACAATAGGTAGATTGCGGGCAAGTGCCGGGCCAGGAAGTCGGAACCCCCTCCAGCCCCTTCTCCACGGCGATCGTCCTTCTTCGCTGTGCCCCTGATTCAGCGGGCGCCGTGGCTACGAAGACTTATGTTAGAGCCTCAAAGAGTGATACGAAAGGTGGTCACACAAAGGTACTGCCAGTGCCGCAACGCTTGCTATTCCGCGTGGTCGTAACGGCGGCAGTGCGCGAGTATATTGTCATCCACGTCGAGCGTGCGCGTCACCTCCAGCGCGCGTCCCACGCGCCGCAACTGATCGCTGAGATACGGGCCGCGCCAGATGTTGAAGATGGCGGTACCCTCCAGCGTGAGGCAGCGCGCCACATCGCGCAGAAACGGACTCGCCAGGACGCCGTGCGCCATCTTGCCCGCCGTGTACAGATCCACGCAGATCACATCGTAGCGCGTGTCGCACGCCCGCAGGTACGCGAAGGCGTCGGCCACTTCGATGCGCACGTTCGGCAGGTGGCTCAGGCCAAACTCATGCCGCGCCAGAAACACCACCGCCGGATCGCGCTCGACTCCCGTAATTGGCAGCGATCCCCAACGGTGCGTCAAGAGCGTGGCGATGGTGCCGCCACCCAGCCCAAGGATCAGCGCGTTGGCTGGTCGTCGCTCCGGCAGCATCGCGTCCCACACGTCGCGCTGATACGTCTCATCCACGGCGACGGACTGGATCACCCCGCCGACGCGCAGCACTTTGCGGCCCGCCTCGACCGCCACCACGGGACGCGCTCCCGCCCCCACATCGTCCCTCGCCATCGCTGTGTCAACACCACTTACGCGCTACGCGGCGTCCTGCGCCCACCCAGGGTAGCGCACGGCCCGCCAGCCTCTATCATACCCAACCAGTGTAGGGTTCCGCAACACCGCCCGGCGCGGCGGTTTCGGGTCTCCCTCGCTCGCGCAGACACGACGACGCTCCCGGTTCGGGTTCCCCCTCTCCTCGTGGGAGAGGGGGACAGGGGGTGAGGTCTGGGGCCCGCGCCAGAGCGCAGCGGGCGCTGGAGGATGAGGCCAGCCAGACGGCCAGTATCCTACGAGCCGGACGCGACCTTCCACAGGTAGCCGTCAGGGTCACTGAAGTAGCCGAAATAGCCCCACTGCGTGCCCGCCGCCGCTTTCACGACGCTGCCACCGGCTGCCACAGCCTTCTCCATGACCGCGTCAACCTCCGCGCTCGATGGCACGATGTAGTGGAACGAGACACCCCGGAAGCCGGACCCCTCGGCGGAGACGCCAGCGTCGTACGCCGCCGCTTCCCGTTGGTAGAGGGCCAACGACGACGATCCTTCGCCCAGATTGATGGAGACGAAGTGTGGGTAGTCCTTCTCAATCGTACAGCCCAGACCCTCGCCATAGAACTGCTTCGAGCGGTTGAGGTCCTGGACCCCAAGCATGATCGCGCTGACTTGCACAGACATTGTGGTTTCCCTTCTTGTGTGGTGGATTGAACGTCTCAATCTGAACGACTGACGAAACGCGCGAGGAAAGTGTGACCGGCTCTTGGGTGAGATTGCCCATCGCGGTCCTGAAGGGCCGGCGCACGTGACGAGATGCGGGCTGGGGGGAACGTGGTCTCCTGCCTTATCGTAGTGTCTGGCGTGGGGGCATGGTAGGGTGCGGGCTGGAGACCGGCTCAAGCGCCGTCGGGCGGATCGCGCCGCGCAAGGTGCGGGGAGCGGCGGTGGGCGAGCCGGTGCGCGTCACATGCGCCGGGGGCTGTTCGGCGGGTGGCGCCGGAGCGGCGGCGGGTGGGTTTGTGGGCGCTGGCTGCGCCGTGTGCACGTGTGTCTCGGCGAGGCTGGCCTGCAACGCGCGCAGATCGGCGTGCAGTTCGCCGGCGGAGCGGTAGCGTTCGTCGAGCTCGCGGGCCAGCGCGCGGGTGATGATCCGTTCGAGCTCCGGTGGGACGCTCGGCTCCAACTGGCTCGGCGGCACGGCGATTCCCGACAGAATCGCCTGGCTCATGTCGGTCAGCGTCTGGCCGCGATAGGGCCGCTGCCCGGTCAGCATCTCATACATGCTGACGCCCAGCGCGTAGACATCCGTGCGCCCGTCCAGCTTGTGGCCGAGTAGCTGCTCCGGAGAGACGTAGTACAGGCTGCCGACGACCGTGCCGGCGCGCGTGATGCTATGCAGCCCCTCCACGCGGGCCAGCCCAAAGTCGAGCACCTTCACGCGGTACCAGCGGTCCACCAGCAGGTTCTCCGGCTTGATGTCCCGGTGGACGAGATGGCCCTCGCGATGCGCGTAGTCCAGCGCGTCCGCCGCCTGCGCGACGATCTCGACGGTCTGCCCCGGCGCGATGCGCCCGCGCTCACGCAGCATCTGGCCCGCCGTCTGGCCGGGGAAGTACTCCATCACGAAGAAGAGTTGCTGGCTCTGGCGGCCCGCCTCGAAGACGCGGATGATATTCCCGTGGCGCAGGTTGCTGACGATGCGCGCCTCGCGGGTGAAGCGTGTCACGAATGACATGTCCGACGAGAGCGCGTCCAGTAGCACCTTGACGGCGTAGGGCTTGCCCTGGCTGACATGTTGGGCGCGGTAGACGACGCCCATCGAGCCACGACCCAGCTCGGCCTCCAGCATGTAGTCGCCCAGTTGTTGCCCAATCAGTGACTGCACGCCGAACACCCCTCGCCGCATCGCGCCCTGACACTCTGCTCTGTCTGACACTCACTCTAACGCGACGCCAGGGCGCCTGTCACTGCTTGTAGGACTTACCGGGCGGCCAACCGTCATCTGCGCGCCGTTGCTACTTATCGCGCAGCTTCGCGATCACCTCGGCCTCGATGGGCGCGCTCTGCGCCTCCGTCGGGAAGGAGCGGTCGCGCACCTCAGCGACATAGCGGGTGACGGCGTCGCGCATGGCCGTTCCAAGCTCGGCGTAGCGCTTGGTGTGCTTGGGGGTGAAGTCGGGGTACATGCCCAGAATGTCGTAGATCACCTGCACCTCGCCGTCGCAGTGCGGTCCAGCGCCGATCCCGATCGTCGGCACGCGCGAGCGTTCCGTCACCAGCCGCGAAAGCTCCGCCGGC
Organism: Ktedonobacterales bacterium; assembly: GCA_035279925.1. GTDB lineage: Bacteria > Chloroflexota > Ktedonobacteria > Ktedonobacterales > JADMIN01 > DATEGV01. The sequence goes on from DATEGV010000284.1 coordinate 8,772, forward strand.
ACCAGCTCCAGCACGACGGCGAAGACGCCCGCCTCCTCCAGCGCCGCCACGTCGTCCAGCAGCGCCCGCGCCGCTCCCTCGGTCTTGCCCTGCACCTTGAAGCCGCCGAAGACGTTGACGGATTGTGGCGTAAAGCCGACATGCCCCATCACCGGCACGCCCGCGTCGGTCAGCATGCGCACGCTCTCCGCGCTACGCACGCCGCCCTCCAGCTTGACGGCCTGCGGTCCCGCCTCCTTCATGATGCGGATCACCTGGCGCATCGTGTCCTGTGGGCTGACCTGGAACGCGCCGAAGGGGAGATCGGCGATGACCAGCGCGCGTTTGCTGCCGCGCACGACGGCCTGCGTATGGCGAATGATGTCGTCTACGGTGACGGGCAGTGTGGAGTCGTTGCCATAGACCACCATACCCATGGTGTCGCCGACGAGCAGCATCGGCACGCCGGCCTCGTCGAGGATATGCGCCGTGGGATAGTCGTACGCGGTGAGCATGGGAATGCGCTCGCCGCGCGCCTTCATGTGTCGTATCTGATCCGGGGTCACGCGCGCCATAGGAGACCTCCCGCACACAGAGCCAGTTGTGGATGGCCAACGAATGAGGACCGGGACTGCCCATGTATTGTACGCGCAACCGCACGGAGCATCCACACCGGCGCGCGTTCCAATCACTATTTGTCGGTCGCCGGGGCTCCGCCTGACTTCGTGGCTTCCTGGCAGCCGGCGTACAGCGCGTCGAAGACCGCCGCCGCCGCGGTGAATCGCGCGCGGTCGTCCGAGTGGATGGCGCGGATGCCGTCGGTGATCGTTTTGAGGCCCGGCGCTTCGGGGCGGCCCCACGGGCTTGTATGCACGTCCACCGTGCCGACGATCTGCCCCAGCAGGACGAGCGCCTTGTCGTCGGTGAGGTGATAGCGCTCGATCATCACTTCGCAGGAGGAGCGGTCGCCCTGCCGCGTCGTCTCGGACCCGGGCACGTGGAACGGCGTCGCGTCCAGGCGCTTGCTCTCCTCGACGGCCTGGTTGCCGGATACGAAGAGAAATTCGGCGTCCTTATCAATGAAGCGTTGAATCAGCCAGGCGCAGGCCATCCGGCCCACTTTGACGTTCTCGCGTGTAATCCACCGCATGTGTTCCCCGCGTATCTCCTGTGCTAGCACGCCACTACCGTCTGGGAGACACTGTACGCGCCAAGCGCGGGCGAGGGCAAGCGATTGTCATGCAGCCCCGTCCTATGACCGCTTTGAGCAGCTCAGCGCAGCCAACCGCTGTAGCGCCCCTGCCGCATGAGCAGGGCGCGCAAGCTCACCCGCTCGCTCACAGGCGCTGTGACGCGCGACCGGAGTCGCAGTCATTGCCATCCGTCATGTCCTGCGTGGAAATGCGCGCCCGAATCAACCCAATACTGTCGTCGAGGAGCACGAGCCGATCAAGCTCACGGCTCTCCTCTGCTGTCAACGTGCCGTCTTTGTTCTTATCTATCAGCGCGCGAATACGGTCAAGCGCCGCTTCAGACAGACGGAACGCGACAATCTCCTGTTCGGTGGGACGACGCGCGAGAAAGCTAGCAAGCTCTTCGACAGGGCTTATGTGGGATACTGATTCCATGCTTCTCTCTCCCAACCCGCGTGGATACTTGCATGCGGTACGGCATCAGTTGTCTGGAACGCCGCGGCGGCTGAGGCTTCCCATTCCGGGTCTTAGAGCTGGCGCGGAACGAGCTCGGCGATGTAGTTCTGTTCCTCGCCGGTTCGCGGTTGAGCGAGTTCGAAGGCCTCGTGGAGCTTATTGGTCATTTCGCAGCCCTTCCCAGCTATGTGCGTCAATGCGTGAAGCCTTCGCGGGGTGTAGTCTCTCGCGCTCAGTAAAGCATTCGGCGGCGTCGGGCCTGTTCAGCGCCGAACGAGAGCGCCACGCGCAATTTGCCCTCGCGCTGAATCCGTCGAGCGGGACGAACGGCGAGAGGCGCTGATGCGACAAATATCACAGCCAACTCGCGCCAGTAGCGCCATAACTACAGAGAGGTGGCGATAGCGGACAATGCGGCGTCCGTGGTCAGCCATCCGAGGTGTCCTGCGCCGGCATGGAGGTGGATATGCGCTGTGAAGAATGTGGGTGCGCGCTCTACGAGGCGGGCGACGTCGTTCCCGCTGGGGTCTATGCGCGGGTAGATGACGACTCGTTCCGCCAGATCCTGCTGACGCGACCAGGGCGACTGCCGGCGAGCTTCGATGGCCATATCGCGGCGTATCGCGACGCGGTGTCATCGTGCGCGTGCAGGCGTCCCACGGATGGCGCGCCTCATGGGACGAGCGTCGTGGAGGCGCCTACAACGAAAAGAGGAAGTCAGGTCTAGCAATGACATACGTAATTACGCAGCCATGCATCGGCGTGAAGGACGGCGCCTGTGTGGACGTCTGCCCGGTGGACTGTATCCACCCGGCCGACGGCGAACCTGGTTACGACCAGCACGACCAACTATATATCAATCCAGAGGAGTGCATTGACTGTGGCGCGTGTGAGCCAGCCTGCCCGGTCACAGCCATCTTTGAGGAGAGCGCGGTACCGGCGCAATGGAAGGAGTACACCAAGATCAACGCCGATCACTTCACGAAGCAGCCCGCAGGCGATAGGTAACGTCCGCGCCGCCGCACATACTACGGCGAAAATCGGCATAGTGTATGCGGCGAAAGACGCGCGACGCGACAGGCGCGTGAACAATGAGCAAGGAGGAGTGGACCCATGGGCGGCATCCCAGCGTTCGGCCTCGCGCCGTCCGAGAACCCCACACCGACCTTCGCGCAACGCTGCCTGCACGAGGAGGCGGCGCAGTGTATCAGCGCGATCGTCGAGCTGGCGACTCCGCCGCCGTGGAGCATGCGGCGGCTGGACGCGAATCCCCAGCCCTCCGGCCCGCTTCCCGCCAGCGAGTGGGAGGTGTATAGCGGCAAAGGGGCACGCCTCCTTGCGCTGGCGCTGCCGCCAGACCCAGACCGCGAGCGCGCTGTCCTCACGGCGTGGAAGGCGTTCTCAGCGGACCGCCGCCGCCAGGCCCTCGCAGGAGAACGACTCGAGCGCACGGCGGGCGACGCGCTCGTGGCGCTGATCACCGATGACGCGCTCTTTACGCGGTGAGCGCGCTCCCAGTCGGGCACAGGTGACGGCCAGCCCTCCATGATACGGTTGGCGCGCCCAGTGGTCAACGCGGGTCAACTCCACTACCCCACCTCGCGTACGAGCTGCGCCAAGATCCGCACACCCGCCTGGATGTCCGCTTCGCCGCACGCAGCGTATCCCAGCGCCAATCCTCCCCGACGCAAGGGCCGCCGACTCATCGCCGACAGCGCCACGACTTCCAGGCCCTGCTCGGTGGCCCGGCGCGCGATCTCTGTGTCTGCTACCCCAGGGAGAAGCCAGCCGACGATATGCATCCCGGCTTGCGGGGCGTCCACCTCCAGCAGCTTGCCGCACTCGCGCCTGATGGCGGTCAGCAAGGCCGCTTGTCGCGCGGCATAGAGGGCTCGCATTCGGCGCAGATGGCGCGCATAATGCCCTTCGGCCAAGAAATCGGCAAGCGCCATCTGTTCCAGAATGGGAGGATGGGTGCTTTGAAAGCGCTGCGCCAGGACACACGTCTCCATCAGGGCCGGTGGCGCCACGATGTAGCCGAGCCGGATTGCGGGGAAGAGCATTTTGCTGAAGGCGCCAATATAGATCACCCGGCGTACCCATTGAGCGATCTGACGATGGAGCGACACCGAGGAGGCTGGATCGAGGTGAATTCGCTCTCGAAGTGACACCTGGCGCAGCGGCATATATCTGGTCCTGGGCTGAAGCTCTCTAGGCCCGCGCGCAATGACCCCATAACCGTACCAGAAAGTGACCCTTGTATCAAGGCCATTTCCTCAGTACGCTGTCTGAGGCACGTAACATACCCCCTTAGAAGGAGCAGCAGCCATGTCACTCGCCCGCGTCCAGTTCTTTTCCGTCTCTCTCGACGGTTTCGGTACCGGCGAAGGTCAGAGCCTCGACGCGCCGTTCGGCCACGCCGGCAATCGGTTGAACGAATGGATGTTCGCCACCAAGTGGTGGCATGAGATAGTCGGCCAGCCCGGCGGCGCCCGCGGCATAGACGACGCCTTCTTGCAGCAGTTTGCTCTTGGGATCGGCGCCGAGATCATGGGCGCCGGGAAGTTCGGCTATCCCGGGTGGCACGAGGACCCTGAGTGGAAAGGCCCGTGGGGACCCAACCCGCCGTTCCACACACCGGTCTTCGTCCTCACCCACCACCCCCGGCCGTCGATCGAGATGGAAGGCGGAACGACGTTCCACTTCCTTGACGCGACGCTTGCCGAGGCGCTCAAGACAGCCCGCGAGGCCGCCGATGGCAAGGACGTCCGCATCGGCGGAGGCCCCACCGTCATCCGCGAGTTCCTGGCAGCCGGGCTCGTTGACCACATGCATATCGTGATAACCCCGATCCTGCTCGGGCGGGGTGTGCGCCTCTGGGACGGACTTGAGGGCATCGAGAAGGACTACAACATCGAATCCACTTCTTCGCCCAATGGAGTGACGCATGTGACGTTCACTCGCGCGGGTGTCTGAACCGTCGCACCGACCCTGAATCTAGGGCGCGACTCGCTGGCGCTTCGAAGTATGAGGGGTGGGAGAGCGACAGGCGCGTAAGGTCAAGGCCGTCCGACGTACTCGAGGAGAACATCATGACCACTACTTACACCTTCGACGTCTTTTCCAGCCTCGACGGCTTCGGCTCCGCCACCGGCAACTGGGGCGGCTACTGGGGCAAGCAAGGCCCCGAACTACTCGCTCACCGCCTCGCCCTGTACGGCACGGAGCAGCGGATGGTCTTGGGGGCCAACACGTATCGGATGTTCGCGCGGGCGCTGGCCCCGAGCGGCGAGGAGTCCGAGGTGGGTGAGGGTGACGCATGGGTCACCCGGATGCTGAGCATGCCGGCAACGGTGGTGTCAACCACACTGCAAGCACCCCTCATCTGGCCGAACGCGACCGTTGTGCGCGGTGACGCCGTCGAGGTCGTCGCCCGGCTCAAAGAGGAATCCGAGGCGCCGTTGCGCTCGCACGGCAGCCTTTCGATGAACCGGGCGCTGATGGCCGCCGGTCTGGTTGACCGCGTGCAGGTGACGCTCTTCCCGGTGATCACCGGCCAGAACGGACGGGACCCGATCTTCCACGGTGCGGCCGACTTCGACCTCGAGCTGATCGAGAGCCGGACGCTTGACGGCAACATCCTAGAGCTCATCTACCGGCCCAGCCTACATGTCTGAGTCCGTCCATGCATCCCCACCTCCATCAAGCAGCCGAACCTGACCCGGAAGCTCCCACTGATCGACAAGCCGACCGGTCTCATGGCCGCCCTGGTGACGCGGCTTGCGGATCACCTCTCGGTTCGTCGGGTGGTTCGACGAGTTTGCCGTGCTCGGTCTTCGCGTCGGCGCGGTCCAGGGCGACCAGGAGGGGGGCGTTGACCGCGCCAGTGGGCGTGGGCGGATTCGATGTGAGTTTGACGGCCCTTCCCATGGGCAAACATGCGCGCCTACGCTGTCCGTTCGTGCCGCACCGTGCGCTGGAACGTCAGCCAGAGCGCCAGCAGCGCGAGGGTCAGGGTAGCGACGAAAGGCAGCAGCGCGGGGAGGCCCAGCCGCTGTATGAGGTTGCCGGCGAGCCAGGGGAATGTCGCCCCACCCACGGCTCCCAGCCCGGCGGCGAAGCCAATCGCGCTCTGCTGCAGGCGCGGCGCAACCGTCGCGTCGATGAGCGCGATGGTACTGGGAAACATCGGCCCGAGGCTGAAGCCGGCGACCCAGAGGCCCAGCGCGGCGACCGCACCCGTCGGGGCCACCCAGACGAGCAGCACGGCGACCAGCAC
>DATEGV010000285.1:0-6162 GCA_035279925.1 Ktedonobacterales bacterium
CGCGCCCGCACGCACGACCTTTGGCGCGAGGGGATCAGAGCAGCCTGGCGCGATCAGCGCCTCATCCACATCGGCGGCGAGCGCCGAGCGGAGAATCGTCCCCATGTTGCCGGGGTCGGAGATGGCGTCGAGCACCACCAGCAGCGGACGGGCGCGCCCCCGACGGCGCGCGCGCACCTTGTCGGCGGTGACATCCGCCAGGGCAACCGAGGCCGCGACTCCCTGCGGCGTGCGTGTATCGCTGGCGCGCTCGATAGCCGCGCCTGTCGCTTCGAGCGCCTCGACGCCATGCGCCCGCGCCTCCTCGATGCGTCCGAGCGTGCGCCGCCCCGCCGCGGTGCGCTCCAGCGCCTCGGGATCGTAGAGCACGAGCCGCGGCAGGACGTGGGCGTCGAGCGCGGCGTCCAGCAGGTGCGGCCCCTCGATCAGAAAGGCTCCCGCTGTCTCGCGCCCCTTGAGCGTATGCAGCGCGTGCAACTCCTGCACGTGCCGGTTGGATGGGCTGCTAATCATCGCCTAAATCCTGCATCTCGCCGTCTCACATTCAAGAATAGCCGCAAACACGAAAAGACGCCTCACGGACAGTTTTGTCGCGCGGCGCCTGATATCGTGTGGTGGGGTCTAGGCCGTGGCCTTCTGGGCCAGTCCGGTGCGCGCCGCCTCGACGATCGCGCCAAACCCCTTGAGGTCGTGGACAGCCATGTCGGCCATAATCTTGCGGTCCACGGCGACATTCGCCAGCTTGAGACCATGGATCAGGTCGCGATAGCTCATGCCGTACAGCTTCGCGCCCGCGTTGATGCGCGTGATCCAGAGCGCGCGCATGTCACGCTTGCGATTGCGCCGATCGCGGTAGGCGTATTGCAGCGAGTGGAACATCGACTCGCGCGCCGTTTTGATCAGGCGATGCCGCGCGCCCCAATGGCCCTCGGTACGCTGCAAGACCTTCTTATGCTTCTTGCGGGATGTTACGCCCCGCTTCACTCGTGGCATTGTTTCTCTCCACCTCGGCGTCCGGCGAACAACCGGACAGCACACCGCCTGCCAGACTACAGCTCGTGTTTAGCTATAGGGCAGCAATCGTGTCATCTTGCGTGTATCACCCTTCGAGAGCACCGTCGGCTGGCTCAGCGAGCGATTGCGCGTCGGATCCTTCTTGCGGCGATACTTGGTGCGGGCGGATTTGAGGTGCAAGTACTTGCCGCCCCCGGTCATGCGGACGCGCTTGGCGGTTGCCTTATGCGTCTTCAGCTTGTATTTCTTCATGTGTTTTTACTCCGGCCCTGTTATGAGGGCGCCTTCTGGCGACTGGGCCGGTACTCTCCACACATCTCCGCCCGAACGCCGCGCACCAAGTCAGTATAACATAGCGTGTTTCCCGCGCGCAAGGCGTTTCCCCCAATTCGCGCCGAAAGAACGCTATCGAGTCTCTCGGCGGCGGAGAGCCAGCAGCGCCAGCATGGTGGCTAGCTGCGCCAGGCTGACCGGCCAGATGACTATCCCAAGGATGGCGTCGCGCACGGGGCCGACGATAGGAGCAAACCCTGCCATCAGCACCGCCATCTGGGTCATGCCCGTGACGCGACTCCACCAGGGGCCGCCGCCGACCGGTAGCTTGCCCGCTCTGACGGCGAGCAGTGGGTGGATGTAGCGCACCACCGGCGGCAGCAGGCAGATCCACGGCAGGCCGCCCAGCAGGATCGCCGCCACCGCGCTCCAGAGAGTCAGCCAGGAGTCGGATTCGATATCGAGCGAACTGGCGAAGCGGGTGATGCCCTCACGCCGACCCAGTATACCGTCAAACCAGTCGCTAATCGTTGCGGTCAACACTACCAACACCCACATGACGATGGCAGCCGTCTGCATGCGGTCGCGCGCGCCGGAGAGGATAAACGCCGCCAGCGCGCAGCCCGTCACGAGACGGCTCAGCGTCAGCACCGTCGCCCAGCGGTTCGGCTCGGGGCCAATCCGCCGCCGCAACGCCGCCAGCAGCGCCACCCACGGCAGACAGATGATGACCAGATACCCCGCGAAGCGCAGCGCCACCTCATCCCCGAAGTCACGCATGGTCAGGATACTCAGCGGCACGCCGATGACCACGGCCAGCAGCCAGGTGGCCTGGATGGCGGTCAGGCGTATGCCTGATTCTCGCGTCATATGCTCTCGCTCCCGTCTCTCCCCTGTGCCGATATCGAGCGTCTATTCCAGCAGGCGCCGACGAACAACGGTAGCCATCTCCACCGGGCGCCGCGTGCTATACTGTCGGTATATGCCCGCGCGCAAGCCGTATGTCAACTGCCGCGGGCGCTTTGGCGTGTAGTAAGACGCGCACATGGGCCACGACGGAGGGGCAAAGACGATGACGACGACGACATCAGCCAGTGATACAACCGCTACGGGCGCGGGTCAGCCACGAACATATCAGAACTACATTGGCGGGGAGTGGCGGGCGACCGCCTCGGGCAAGCTGTTCGATAACACTAACCCGGCGCGCACCAGCGAGATCGTGGGGCGGTTCCAGCGCTCGAGCACGACCGATATTACCGATGCCATCGCCGCCGCCGAGGAGGCGCTTCCCGCCTGGCGCAAGATGCCCGCGCCCCAGCGTGGCGAGATCATCCTGCGGGCGGCGTTGCTGCTGGAGCAGCGGCGCGACGAGCTGGCCCGCCAGATGACGCGCGAGATGGGCAAGCCGTTCAACGAGACGCAGGGCGACGTGCAGACGGCGATCGATGTTGGCAAGTTCATTGCGGGCGAGGGACGCCGCGCCGAGGGATATGTCGTGCCGTCGGCCATCCCCGACAAGATGAACATGACTATCCGCCAGCCGCTGGGCGTCGTCGGCATCATCACGCCGTGGAACTTCCCGATGGCGATTCCCGCCTGGAAGACGTTTCCCGCGCTGCTGGCTGGCAATACGGTCGTCCTCAAGCCCGCCAGCGATACGCCGCTCTCCGCCGCCAACCTGGTGGAGATTCTGATCGAGGCGGGGCTACCCGCTGGCGTGCTTAACTATGTGACGGGGCCGGGCGGCTCGCTGGGCGACACGCTCGTCACCGATCCGCGCGTGGCGATGATCTCGCTCACCGGCTCGACCGAGGTGGGCAAGCATGTGGCCGAGCTATGTGGGCGCGATCTGCGCCGGGTCAGCCTGGAGCTGGGCGGCAAGAACGCGGTCATCGTGATGGACGACGCCAAACTGGATGAGGCGGTCGCCGCTGTGGCGTGGGCAGGCTTCGGAACGACTGGTCAGCGCTGCACCGCGACCAGCCGCGTCATTGTGCATCAGGCAGTGGCGGAGGAGTTCGCCGAGAAGCTGGTGGCCGCCGCGGAGAAGCTGAAGGTGGGCGATGGGCTGCTGCCAGAGACGACGATGGGGCCGCTGGTCAATCGCGGACGGGTCGGCGCGGTGCATGAGTATACCGAGATTGGCAAGGCCGAGGGCGCGACGCTGCTGACAGGCGGGCAGCCGCTGAGCGAGGGCGAACTGGCCGAGGGCGCCTTCTACGCGCCGACCATCTTCACGAACGCGACAAAGGAGATGCGCATCTCGCAGGAGGAGGTCTTCGGCCCGTTCGTCTCCATTGTGCCGGTCGCGGACTACGACGAGGCAATTGCCGCCGCCAACTCGACGATGTATGGCCTGTCCTGCGCCATCTTCTCGGAGAACTCGCGGACGGTCTTCCGGGCGATGCGTGACATCAACGCGGGGCTGGTCTATATCAACGCGGGGACGACCGGCGCGGAGCCACACCTGCCCTTTGGTGGGACGAAGCAGAGCGGCAACGGCCACCGCGAACTGGGCTGGAAGGCGGTCGAGGAGTTCAGCGAGACGAAGACGGTGTTTGTCTCGTATCCGTAGGGTATATCTCCAGCCCTCTCCCCCTAACCCCCTCCCCTAACCCCCTCCCCTAAAAGGGAGGGGAGCCAGAGACCGTTCCTATTTTTTCTGGAAGCGGGCGGTCTGGGCGCCGACTCGTATGCCGCGACGGAACCAACGGTAGCGCGCCTGCACATCGGAGAGGTTGCTGAAGGCGTCGGTGGCGGTGTCGCGCGGGTTGGCGGCCACCTCCTTCGCGCTCGCCCGCATTGTCTGCGCGAGGGTCACCGCGGACTTGCGCGCGTCACTCACGGAGCTGCGGACGCTGGCGCGCGCGGCCTTTGCGGCTTTGGCGGCTCGCTTGCGTTGTCGGCGGATCGACCGGGAGACGGTCCAGGCGGCGAGGCCGACGATTAGCGCGGCCAGCGCGACGCCCGGCAGCCAGGAGAGGCGTCCGCCTTCGGTCGGCGGCGGGGTCCTGGCGCCGGGTGCGGTGGTCGGCTGGCGCTGGGACATCTCGGGCGCCTCCGGGTGCGTTGCCGTGCGTGTATAGGCGTGCTGCGACTCGTCGAGCACCTCGGCAATCTGGTTTTCATCGTGTATCGTCTCTGACGTGACGCCAGGCTGCGCGGGATTGATAGGTGAGACTGAACCCTCCATCGTGGTTGCCTCCTGTTCTGTCTGCACGGGACTATCCGCCCCTGGCGCGCTTCGTCGCACATTCCAGGCCAGATGACGCGCGCTCGTCGTTCTCGCCTACATGTCAGGACGCACGAGCAGGGGCGCAGGCGACACCTTGATTCTGTTGGGATTACTCTGTGATCTGGCGTGCTACTCCGCCGCCTCGCGCAGTTGGACGCCGTGGCCGGGCTGGGCGGGGTCGAGCGTGAACGTCATGCCGGACTGCGTGTAGCCGCCGGTGAAGGGGTCATCGACGAGGAGCATCGCGGTATCGAGGTCGATGTAGTGGAAGCCGCCGAGGCCCGCGATGAAGTGGGCGGAGGTCGCGATGCCCAGCCGCGACTCGATCATCGCGCCAATCATCAGGTCGATGTGGGCGGCGCGACAGATCGCCGCGATGGCCAGCGCCTCGACGATGCCTGCCTTCATCAGCTTGATGTTGACGACGTTGGCCGCGCCCATCCGCGCGATGCGGAGCGCGTCGGCTGCCGTCTGCACGCTCTCGTCGGCGGCGACGGGGATGCCCGCGCGCTCGGTGACGAAACGCAGCCCCTCGAGGTCGTGGCGGTGGACGGGCTGCTCGAAGAGAACCGGCTCGACGTCTTCCTCTTTCAGCGCGCGCAAGAGTTCCAGCGCCTCGGTGGGGGTATAGCCCTGGTTGCCATCGAGGATCAGGTCGCAGTCGGGCGCGGCCTCGACCAATGCCAGCACGCGGTCGGCGTCGTCATCCACATTCGAGCCAACCTTGAGCTTGAGCGTCGCCGCTCCCTGGCGCGCGTGCAGCTTGGCCAACTCAGCCACCCGTGCGGGCGCGACGATGGGGATGCTGACGTCGGTCTCGACGTGCGACTGGACGCCGCCGAAGAACTGGTAGAGCGGGATGCCCCATGAGCGCGTGAGCGCATCGAGCACGGCGGCCTCCACGCCCGCGCGCGCCGTCGTCTGATGCTCGAAGCTGGCCATCAGCGCCTCCGAGAGTGGACGCCAGGAGGCGGCGTCGTGGCCCTCGACCAGCGGGACCATGCCGTGGAGCGCGGCCAGCGCGGTCTCCTGCGTCTCGCCGCCGCTGGGGGGGAAGGGCGCAGACTCGCCCAGGCCCACCGTGCCGTCGGCGAGGGTGACGCGCACCAGCACGTTGCGGGCGGCCTCGACCCGGCCCGTCGCGATGACGAATGGCTCGTGGAGGGGGATATCCAGCGGTTCGGTGTCCAGGCGGGTGATGGTGGTGGGCGTGGATGTGGTGCGCGCGGCGCGGGCCATACGTTATACCTCGTTTGGTGTTTAGGGACAATGAATGATCGGGCGACCCTCTCCCCCGGCCCCGCCCTGCGGGCCGCTGATGCTCCGCGCGCTCGTCGCGCGCTTCGAGGCTATCGCCTCGCGCATCAGCCCCCTACAAGGGAGGGGAGCCAGATGCAGCCTCTCCATCCGCCGCTTCGGTCGCCGAGTCCCTCCCCTCGCAGGGGAGGGTGGCCGAAGGCCGGCAGAGGGCCGTGGCGGTCAACAATCTGCCATAGAGTATAGTGTGCCACAACGTAGGCACGCACGGCATCCCCCGGCCCTCTCCCCCTAACCCCCTCCCCTAAAAGGGAGGGGGACCAGACCCAGACCCAGACCCAGACCAAGGCGAATGCGCGCCGAGGGATTCTGGCTCCCCTCCC
>DATEGV010000286.1:0-26130 GCA_035279925.1 Ktedonobacterales bacterium
TCCGGCTCATCGTGAAAAATGTCGGCGCACGCCGTCGCCAGCGCCTCCTGCCAGCGTTGTATCCCCGCCAACCTTATGTCCAGCCGCCCTCCCTGCTCGGCGAGATGCCGCGCCGACGCCTCAAAGCGCGGCAGATACAACTCCGGCGTCGCGCCACACAGCGCCCGCAACAGGAGCCAGGCGTCGCTGCCCTCCTCCGGTTCGCGCCCGTCGCCGGCCCACTCACTCAGACGTTGGCGCAGATCCCGCTCGCGCTCGCGCAGCGTGGCGGTGAAATCCACATCGGCCATCGCGTCGCCGTCCTTATTCGGGCTCCTCTTCGAGCCAGACACGCGCCAGGCCGGCTCCGGCTCCCCGCTCCTCTGAGAGCTAGGTTCTCCGCGGCAGCGTCTGCCCGGCGCATTCACTCCGCATTGTATGTTTCGCCGCTCGGCCACGTCAAACGCGCGGCTGGTATCAGCAACGCCCTCCAAGCGGTCCTGGGGGGATTGTGCATGCCTGGATGGTCCGCTAGAATCAGGCGGGAGTTGAGTCCATGTCAGCGCCGGAGCGGGGAGAGGAGACGTGAGCATGGGGGCAGGGCAGACGCGAACGATGGTGGCCATCCCAACGACCCGGCCGCGCGCGACGGGCGGCACGGCGCTCGCGCTTCCCCCGACGGCGGCGTGGGAGGGCCGGCTCTACGCGGGCCTGAGTCTGCCCGCTGTTCCACGTGAGACACGCGCCTCGCTGGCGGCGACGCTCGGCGAGATCGGCGTCGAGGCCGAGCATTTCCTGTTCCTGGTGAGCGACTTCCCTGGCCAGCTTCCGCCATCGCCCATGCTCGCCGATGCGTTCTTACAGCGTCTGGATGCCTCCGCGCGCCGCCTCTGTCGCGTCGCGGGGGCGTTAGAGGTTGCCACGCAAAGCTACCTCACCGCTCTGGAAGCAAGGTATCCCGATCTTCGGTCCTCGCCCGACGTTGAGGACGTATGGTGGACGGAGTTCGCTGGCGGCGCGCTCATCACCGGCCCCGGATTTGAGCTACGCCTGCGCGCCTGTGGCTACGCCTACCGGCACATCGTCGCCACACACCTCGCCTCCAATATCGAGGCCATCGCCGAGCAGCTCGCGCTCACTCTGCACGCGCTCAGCATGCTCCCTCCCGCCGGCGTCCTCGCCACAGGCGTCCTCTATGGCGGCCTCTATGATCTCTCATCCATGTTCCAGGGATACCTCATTCCCAACCATATCACCGATCTCAATCAGGAGACTCCCGGCCTGTTGACCGGCATCACGCAGCTTCGCCTGCTGGCCGCGCGCGAAGACACCTCCATCGAGAGCGACCTGGCGTGGGCGCGCCAACAATATACGCGCGCCTCGCAGCTACAGTTGAGCTTGTCGCCGGATTCCGCCCAGCATTCAGAGCAGTGGGCGCGGTCCGCCGCGCGGGACTGGCTGGAGTGCATCCAGGCGCTCGAAGCGTTGCGGTAGCCGACGGCGTCAGGGTTCGTGTTCGCCGAAGGTCCTAGCGCCGCCGCCCAAAAGTCGCGCGCCGACGGCCCCTCTTGCGCGCCGTGGTATCCTTGCTCTGAACATCTGTGTGTCACGGTCCTCGTTCTACTTTTGGTATAGTTGCGCGTGTACGGTCACAGGCCCTGTGTGACCACGATCACAGGTTTGGCGAGATGACTGGCTGCCAGGCTGTGGTATAATCTGCCGCGGCGTAATCGGGCGCCATCTTTTTCCGCGTCATTCAGGCGTCCGATCCGATCCGTACTATCTATTGACGTTGGGTATAGTGGGTTTGGGGAGGCAGACGATGAGCTACGGACTATCGCGTGATGGTGGCGGCAGGGGCGGTGAACCGCCGATCCTCGCGAACTACCAGAACGAGCCGCGATACGATGCCGCCACCATTCTCGAGCGCGTCGGCGTGCGTCCGATGGTTCTGCACCACTGGGAGAACAACCTTGGTGTTCCCGCGCCCATCCGCGTTCCCGATGGCGCCGGCGGCACGATGCGTCGCTACTCCGATCGTGACCTCGTCGCGGCGATCTGGCTGCGCGATCAGGTGCTCAACTCGGTGAATCCCGACCAGGCGGTCGAGCGGCTGCGCGCCGCTCAGCCCAACGCTGGCCGCGACAACGGCTGGGGCGCCGGTCCCGATTTTAACGATCCATTGCTCGCTCGCGGGCGCGTCAACACCGGTCCGCTCCCCGATAACACTCTCGCGCCCCGGCGTGGCTCCGTCACGAGCGGCAACCTGCGCCGCACCGGTCCCAATACCAGCGGCGAGCTGCGGCGTCCAGGCTCGATGACCAGTGGCGATCTCCCGCGCCAGGGCAGCGCCACCGGCGAACATGCCCAGTACGGCGCGCCCCCCGCGCTAGGTCGGGCGGCGCCACCATCGCAGATGGACCGCCCCCCGGCCGACCACATGCAGCCGCCCGTGGTCCGCGCGCCCGCGGTGACACGCAGGCTCAACCTCGATCCGAACGCCTCCGCCTGGCAGCAGCTTGCCGCCGGCGCAATGGGCGTCACCTCCGGTCCGCTCCCGCCGCCACCCACGGTCGCGCCCTCGCTCGCGGGAAGCGCCGCGCCGCAATTTCCCTTGCGCCTGGACCCACCCATCTCCGGTCCGTTTGCGGGTGTTCCCTGGGTCGGGCCGGGCGCGGGAGTCGTGCCGCCGCGCGAGTTCCGCCCGCTGTTGCCCGCATTGCTCAAGGCGTTCAGCAGCCTCGATACGCACGCCGCGAACAGCGTCATGGCCGAGGCGCTCTCATCGCGCCACCTGGAGACCGTCTGCATCAAACTGCTACAGCCGGCTCTCGCGCGCATCACTGACCTCTCCAACCAGAATTCGATGTCGCCGGTGGAGCGTCATTTCGCGCTCAACTACGTGCGTGGGGTGCTTTTCGCGTTCTTCCAAAAGGCGTCCGAACGCTTCGACGCGCCGCTCGTCGTCGTCGGCTGCGGTCAGCGTGATCTCGACGACACCGCATCGTTGATGCTCGCCGTGTTCTGGCGCCGCGCTGGTCTGCGGGTTGCGTTCCTCGGACAGGATGTGGAAGGGGCCGAACTCGTCGCGGAGGTGCGCCAGCGCCGGCCCGCGCTCGTCGCGCTCACCATCTCCACATCCCAACGCATCCGCTCTCTTGCTCGCGTGGCCAAAGAGATCGCGCAGATCGAGCCGCAGCGACCTATCTTCACCTTCGGCGGACCGATCTTCGTGCGCCACGCGGAGTTGCAGCGCAAAGTCAGCGGTATCTATCTCGGCGACGACGCCGGCTCCGCCACCTGGCATGTCTGCAACCTGCTGGGCATCGAGCGGTCGCCGATGCAGTACACGTAGCCTTCGCCCACTTGGTCCGAGCGCGCGGCTCACGGCGTCATCCATCTGCCTGAATGAGCCACGCGCTTGGCGCACACCGTCGTCCTCTGTGATCGCGGTCCGCGTGGCTTCATCCTCACCTCATATTCATCGTCTATACTGAAGTCTAGCCAGCTTCGACGATGATGCGGCGCGCGATGCGCCGATTCGTGAGGGATCCCAACTATGCGGGCTGCGATATCCTGGCGCTCGATCCTCGTGTCCATGCGTTCTACGGCCAATCGCGCCACCCGCAAACTTCACTCGCGTGACCGGCGCGGCGTCCCGCTTCCGTCAGGTGTCCCGGCGACCACACCCTCACGGAAACCTCGGCGACGGCGACGCCGGCTCACGGTTGCGTTCGTTGCGCTCCTGCTCGCCGCTGTCGTCTGCTCGCAGGCCAACGGCGCGTTTGGCGCCCAAATGGCCGATCTGCTGCGCGGCATACTCGGACCACAGGTTACCGCGCAACTCGAGTCCTGGTATCTGAACGTCCAGGACGCCGAGCACCGGCTAGAGTATCGAATCACCGGCAAGCGCGCCAAACCACCCTGGAACACGACAACCGCTCCCGCGACGCATTCCCACGCTCCGTATCGAGTCCAGAGCATGCCGCTGCCTAACATCCCGCCGCTCCTCCAGCCGGGATTGCCCGGTGAAGGTGTCTGGACCACGGATGGGCTGCCACAGGCGCTACCCGGTCAACCACCAGTCATCGCAAAGACATTTCTGCGGCCTGACCATCTGCGTCCCTATGCGGTCGTCACGCTCCTCCAGTTCGATCTGCGCTTCGCTACGCTTCACCTTGTCGCGGGAACCGATCAGCCAGGCGGATCACTCCACCACTACGGCCCTGGCGCCATCCCCGCCGCCGCTCAACAAGGCGATACCCTCATGGCCGCGTTCAACGGTGGCTTCAAATACGCCGACGGCCACTATGGCATGATGGCCGACGGCAAGGTGTACGTTCCGCCGCAGCCCGGAGTCGCTACCATCGCGGTGACACGCGGGGGCCAGGTGATATTGGGCGCCTGGGGTGTTGATCCTCGCCTCACGTCAAGCAACACGGATCTGATTGCCTGGAGACAGAACGCCGCTCTGCTTCTCGACAACGGCGCGATCAACCCGCTGACGACTGATGGCGCCGCCTGGGGTGGGACGGTCCTGAACAGTACCTATACCTGGCGGTCAGGCATCGGCGTCACCGACCATGGCACATTGATCTACGCCGGTGGGAACTCGATCTCCGCCGAGACACTGGGCAAGTCGCTACGCATGGCCGGCGCTGTCTACGCGATGCAGACGGACATCAACCCCTATTGGGTGCGCGCGTTCCTCTATCAGCGAACCGCGAGCGGCGCGCGTCAGATCACCAAGTTGGACACCGGCATGCAAGGAAGCGGGAAAGAGTACCTCGATGGAACCACTCGCGACTTCTTTTATCTGACGCGCGCCGGGTAAGGCTACTGCTCGCCGTCTGGCTCGCGCTCCGGGGGGGGCAGCTCATCCTCGCGCACAAGCTGCGTGCCGGTCCATCGGTATTGCGGGACGGATGAGTCGGGAGCGCCGGGCGCGGCGTGTCCGTTATGGACCGACTCACTCGGCGCCGGCCCTCCTGGCGCGACCTTCTCCACTGTCGCCTCCGGCGCCGCGCCACCCGCCGTAGGCAGCATGTACGAGGCCACCCGCACGTCGTCCACCTTCTTGAAGCGCACGAACTTCGGCGACACCTGTTTGGTGAACTTCTTCGCCACCGACGCCTCAGCGATGATCTGCTCCGGCCGCATCTGCCGCCACGCGCTGGCGATGGCTCCCGGGCCACCGATGCGGTAGACGAAGCGGAAGGACGTGACATGCCGTTCCACGGCCAGCCGCGCGGCCGCCGAGAACGTCGCCTGCGCCTCCAGGTCGTAGAAGTACGGATCGTTGAACTGCATCACCCGCAGGTCCCTGACCACTGGCTCCCCTAGATAGAGGAAGACCAGCGTGCGCGAATCCGCCAGATCAAACGCCGCCTGGATTACCTGCCGGTTATGTTCAGACGTGGCTGGAAGCACGACCAGCGCCGAATCGGGCATACGGCGGAGCGTAAGCATTGGGAATATCGGCGTCTCGCCCCGGCTCTGCTGCCGCCGATAGTTGACCACGGAGATCGCGACGCCCAGCACCGTCAGACCGCCGCCGAACTCCGTCGCCAGCGGTTTGCTCTTGAGGTTTGTGAGCCACGCCACACAGACCAGAAACGTCGTGAGGAAGCCGAGGTAATACTTCACGTCGGGCCACAGACGCAACGTTGCGCCCCGCGCCAAAGCCGCCCATCGCCGCCCAGACATCCCCAGCCCACCGATGCTCATCGGCCCGGACTGACTCGCCCCGGCGCCAGCAAGTGGGGGCGCGGTGGTGCGCGCGGCGACTGCTCCGTGTGGCGCGAATCCGTCGTGGCTCATCTCCTGCTCGGCCCGCTCGTCCAACTCGATCAGCGTCAGGTTCTCGTGATCACGACGACGCTCGCGCCAGCGAATCGCATCCAGCGCGATGCACGTGAGCGAGAACGCGCCCAGCAGTCCAAAGGCGTACATATCGCCGAGAATGTTGATGTTGCCCGCGACGGCCAGCAGCACCAGCATAGGAATGCCGGTCGCGAGGATGATCGAAATGTGCGGCGTCTCGCGCCAGTGATTGCGGCGCTCGACGATGCGCGGCAGGAAACGCATCCGCGACAACGCCAGAAACACATGATATGCGCCGATGATCGCGGTGTTGCTGGCGAAGATCAGCAACGTCGAGGCCGTGACCGCCGTCAAAATCTCGAGCAGACGCCCAAATGTCGTGCCCCCCGCCAGCGCCGCCAGTTCCGAGATGAACTGGTTCGGGTCCGGCTGCGCGTGACGCGCCGCCAGCGAGGCTTGCAGCACATGCGGCGAACAGACCGTAAAGTGCGGCGTGCAGGTCGTCAGCAGCGTCGTCGAGAAGATCGTGAGTAGCGGGCTGGTCACGCCGACCGTGACGATGACGAGCGCCAGCGCGACCGTCACCGTCTTGTGCCGTGGGACACGCATCACCGGCGAAAGCTGCGAAATGCTCTCCAGACCGGAGAAAGCCAGGAACGAGCCCGCGAAGCCCGTCAGCACCGTCACCGGCGTCAGCGAGCCAGAGAACATCTCACCGAACGCCTGGCTAATCGCGTGGAACGGCACGTGAATGGCGACGGCCAGCAGGATGACGATATCAATCACAAAGGCGCCGACGGCAAACGCCAGGCTCACCGTCGCGCTCTCCTTGATGCCCCACCAGTTGAGGACGCCCAGCAACGCCACCACCAGCAGCGTCAATGGCAGCACCAGCGGCGCGATGCTTCGAAAGACGGCGCTCAGATACGTCAGGCCGGAATCCGAACTGATGGCGGAGGTGAGGAAGTAATCCACCAGGATGAACATGCCGCCGACAGCGCCCGCCCACGGATGCAGCCCGCGCGCCGCCACCGTCACGACGCCGCCGCCCTGCGGGAAGCGGACGCTCACCTCGGCGTACTTCAGCGTCAGCAGCAAAAAGACAATGAGGGTCATCGTCACGAACAAGCCGGCGGCGAGACTCACCTGTCCATACAGGATGCCAGGCGTATAGTACACCGACGTGCCGATGTCCGCGAAAACGACCGCCCAACAGAGAAACGGGCCTAGCCGGCTGCCCCCGTGCTCATCATGGCTTGACCCGGACGGCGCGGCCTGCTGGGAGATGGTTGACGATTCCTGACTCACGATCTATAGACCTCGATGTGCGCCGCGCCGCTGATCGCCGACAATGGGTAGCGCGTTGCGCAAGACGCACGCCAGTGCGCGCCAAGAGAGCATAGCACGCGCCGTCACGCCTTGCTCTGCGAGAGTCTGATGAGCAGACCAATAATGATGAAGTTCGCGAGTAGCGAGCTGCCGCCGTACGCGACAAATGGGAGCGGGATGCCTGTCAGCGGCATGATCTTCAGATTGCCCGCGAGGATGACCACGGTCTGCAGCGCGAAGACCGCTGTCAGCCCAATTACCATCAACTGCTTGAAAGTGTCCCGGTTGTTGACGGCGATGTGCATGCCCCGATAGACGAGCAGCATGAACAGCCCCAGCAGCGCCAGCAGTCCGGCGAACCCGAACTCCTCGCCGAAGGACGAGGCGACGTAGTCTGAGTTGCACTCCGGCACGATGCACGGCGCGCCCAGGCCCAGACCCTCGCCGAAGACCCCGCCGCGCCCAAAGGCCACCAGCCCCTGCACGATCTGATACCCCGCGTTCTTGGAGACGTCTGTGGCCGGCTGGTCGGGGTTCCCCGTCTGGAACGCCGTATGCACGATATCCACGCGCGACTTTGCGTACGGGATATGCTGATACGCGATCAGCGCGCCGATGCCGAAGAGCAGCAACGCCACCACGATATACACGGGGCGGTTACTGGCGACGTAGAGCATCGAAAGGAAGAGGCCGAAGATCAGGATCGCGAGGCCAAGCTCATGGATGCCCAGAAAGATCACCAGCGCCAGCCCCAACATCGCCACCAACGGACCGAGGTGCTTTAGCGGCGGCAGCTTCAGGAAACCGATGCGATAGCTGGCCATCGCCAACATCTCACGATTCTCGCTCAGGTAGCCGGCAAAGAAAATCACAAGGCAGATCTTGAGGATCTCCGATGGCTGGAACGAGAGGCCGCCCGATCCAAATGTCAGCACATCGCGTCCGGGCGCGTTGGAGCTGAAGCTGTGCGCGTGCGCGAGTGTAATGCCGACCAGCACGATGCCGACTACCGCCCAGGTATACTTAAAGTTGCGCAGCCAGCGCAGGTCCTGTGTCAGCTTGACGGTCCCAACACAGCAGACGAGTCCGAGGATGACGAAGACGAGCTGCTTGTTGCCGAGCGTGGGTTGGCCCAGATCCGGCCCGATGCGCAGCGCCATGATGACGCCAATGCTGCTCAGGGTGCCAGCGATCGGCAAGATCGTCTGGTCCGCGTCGGGCGCGATGATGTTGAGCGCGAAGTGCGCGCCCAGGAGCGCCGCGATCAGGCCGAACGCCGGCACGAAAGCGTCCAGCTTCGGCAGCGAGACCTTCGTCGTGCTCACCAGGCCACCCGACGACTGCACCACCAGCAGCGTCAGCAGCGCGATAATCAAAAACAGCGCCGGCAGCACCAACAGAAACAACTCTGTCCAGCGGTAGTGCCGGCGGTCAATGCCATAGCGGCGAAGATCGAACATTGCGTAGTTTCTCCTGCCCGCTAGACCGCGAACTTGAAGCGGACGTCACCCACCTGCAACACGGATCCCGGGCTGACCGCCACGGCGCCCGTCACGGGCTTCTGGTCCACCAGCGTGCCGTTGCGGCTGCCCATGTCCTCCACCCAGAGCGAGCGTTCTTTGAACAGGATGCGTGTATGCTCGGTGGAGACGAAGGTGCTGTCCAGCACGATGCCGTTCGTCGGCGCGCGCCCGATGGTCGTGATCGGCTCGATATCCAGGCGTGAGCCAGGGACAAGCGCCGTGGAGCCGCTGTCAATCACCACGAGATGCCCGACGACCGGCTTGGCCTGCGTGGCCGCGACAGGCATTTTGGCGGCTCGGCGCATGTCGCGTCGGGAGACGAAGACAACCTGCAAGATGACGAGATAGAGAATCACGATCAGCGCGACGCGCAGGATCAAGAGAAACGTGTAGTTGTCGAATGACACCGGCGACTACCTCCGCTGAAAGACAAATTCGTGGCTGCCGACGGTCACGCGATCATTGTTCTTGAGCGGCACCGGCTGATGCGTCGTCACCCCATTGATGCCCACACCATTGGTGCTGCCGAGATCATACAGCACGAACTGGCCGCGCTCGTACCGCACCTCGGCGTGGTGGCGCGAGACGCGCTTGTCGTTGACGATGATGTCGTTGGTTGGGTGCCGCCCCAGGTGAATCACTGGACTCGTCAGTTGCTTCGGCGTGCTGCGCGCCGGCTGAATCAAGGTCAGCCACGCCGGAGGCATCGCCTCGGCCGGGCGTTGTTGCGCCACCTGCGCCTGGGCCTGGCGGGCCAGCGCCTGCGCCTCCGCTGGGCTCATCGAGCGCGTCGCGTCCACACTCAGCTGGCTGCCCGTGGTACTGTCCGACTCCACGGGGGCCGAGCTCGCGTCGAGAAACTGCGCGTCAATGCGTGTCTCACCCGTCACCATGCCAGGATCTTCCAGAAAATTGACGATCGGCACCGAGTTGAGCTTGTACCCGCGCTCCTTGGCGACGCTGATCAGCGCGTTCGCGTACTTCTGTTTGAGCGTGGCCCGCATGCGACGATAGTATTCGTAGTCGCGCGGGCTGAGGTGGACCTGATAGAAGTTGGGAGCGATACGCGCATGCTGCTCGTGGCGCACGTTGCTGTCCATCGCGCGCGAGAGCTTGCTCGCAAGCTCCACCTCTTGCAGCCGCGACCGAAAGACCTTGCCAAACGAGCCTTCCACGATTCCCTGCATCATGGACTCGAACTTACTCAGCACGCCCATGACTCCTCACTCCTGTCATCCGTCCGCCCGGCCAGTAGCTCCCGCGCCGTCCGCGCGTCGCGGTCTATCTGCGCGCGCAACGCCTCGACGCCATCGAAGCGACGCTCATCGCGCAGTCGCTCGATGATATCTACACCCAGCGTCAGCCCATAGAGATCCATCGCGGCGTCCAGCAGATGTACCTCAACCAGCAGCTTTGGCTCGCTGCTGACCGTGGGCCGCACGCCGATATTGGCGACGCCCGGATGGCGAGCCGTCGTCTCCCCTGGCAGCGCCACGCGCACCGCGTAGACGCCGTTGGCGGGGAGCGCCTTGCGCGCGTCCGGCTGGATGTTCGCCGTCGGGAAGCCCAGCAGCCGCCCGCGCTGATCGCCCAACGTCACCGCGCCGGTCACGCGATATGGCTGGCCCAGCAGCCGCGCCGCCGCCGTGACCTGTCCCTCGCGCACGAGTCGCCGGATGCGGGTGCTGCTCACGCGCTCACCGTCGTCAGTCACCTCGATCCGCTCCACATCGAAGCCGAGTCGCGCGCCGGCAGCGCGCAGATAGGCCAGGTCGCCGGCCCGATCACGTCCGAACGCAAAGTCTGGGCCTTCGACAAAGGCGCGCGGCGACGACCACGCGCGCAGCATATCGAGGAACACGCCCGGCTCGCTCGCCGCCAGCTCCGGCGTGAAGGGAACGACGACCACGCCGTCCAGCAGTTCCATACCCGCGATCAGCGCGATTTTCTCGTCGAGCGTGCTCAGCAGCGCGACCTGCTCCTGGGGGCGCAGTACGGCGAGCGGATGCGGCCAGAAGGTGATGGCGACGGCCCGCGCGCCGCGCTCGCGCGCCAATTCCGCGGTGCGCTCCACGAGCCGGCGATGGCCGAGGTGAACGCCGTCAAACGCGCCAATGGTCAGCACCGCGTCGCCAAACGGCGCCACCGCCCCCAGAGCATATTCGATGCGCATAATCCTGCTTTCCTTCAGCCTCGCCGCTATACTACCACGGCAGAGGCGCGGTCGCAATTCTGCCCGCGCGCATGGCCTACATGTATTGACGCGAGGATACCCTTATTCGCTCCCACGCGCCTATGAAGCGCGACACAGTTGCCGGCGTTTCCTTCGCTCGCTTGGCGGCGCGTGATATGCTGACAGGTAATCCCGCGTACGCGACGAGACGCGATGAGGTCCCCACTCATGGCGCTGGGCGCGTGACGCATAGTAGGCGCGTGACATGACCGAACACGATATCCTGACGACCCAGCGCGAGCAGCTTGCCGAACGCCTGCGCCATCTGAACCTGCGCGTCACTCCACAGCGTGTGCTCGTGCTGGAGGCGCTGGCCGCGCACGGCGGCCACATCACCGCCGACGAGGTCATGCGCTGGACCTCCGAACGCTACCCCGCCATCAACCTCGCGACCATCTATCGCACGCTCGACCTGCTCACCTCCGTCGGTCTCGTCACGCAGACGGACCTCGGCGGCGGCGCGGCCCAGTTCGAGCTGGTGCGCGACACGATCCACCATCACCTCGTTTGCGAGCAGTGCGGCGGCGTCGTGGACATTGACGACGCGCTGCTGGCCCCCGTGCGCGAGTCCGCCCTCAACGCCTACGGCTTCCGCGCCAGCGCCCGCCACATGGCGATCTTTGGGACGTGCGCCGCCTGCCTGGCCGCCAGCCGGATGGTGAATCCGGCGCCGTGAGCGCGTACCGTGCATGCGTAGCAGCTTGCGCGCGGCGACTTCGGGCTATGCTTTCCTTGCCCTCGTCGTTCCCGCGCGGACTGCGCGGCGCGGGGCTCGGATCGCGCGCTCAAATTGAATTGGGCGCGTCTCATCCATGCCCTCATACTCTGGCACGAGAGCCTCGTATGGTTCCACCATTAGCGGCGACGATATCATGTAATCCGCCGTCGCCCGATTGCATGCGACCGGAATATTCCACACCACGGCGATACGCAGCAGCGCCCGCACGTCGGGATCATGCGGATGCGTCCCTAGCGGATCCCAAAAGAAGATGAGCAAATCGAGCTCACGCTCGGCGATCTTCGCGCCGATCTGCTGATCTCCGCCCAGCGGACCGCTCTGCAACTTGTGGATCGCCACCCCAAGCTCACGCTCCAACAGCATTCCAGTCGTTCCCGTCGCGTACAGTTCGTGCTGGATCAAAAGCTCGCGATTGAAGCGCGCCCACTCCATCAGGTCACGCTTTTTACTGTCGTGCGCCACCAGCGCGATACGCTTCCGCTGACTCATCACGTCCCGTCCCTTCCGCTCCGCATCTCGCTTAAATTCGTGGATGCGGAGCCGCCCCATATGAAAAGCCCGCCGGTAACCAACTTATGCTGGTCCAGCGGGCAACGTTGACCTCTTGGCGCGCTCACGTGTCGTCGTGGCATCGCGCGCTCAGTTCTAACTATACCGGGCGAGAGGATGCGCGGGCAAGTTCAGTGAACGCCCTCACACCGTCGCCACCCCGGCTAGCCGCGCCAGGCCGGGCGCCGCCGGTGTTTGCTGCGCCAGCACCGACCGCTCCGGCGCCAGCGCCAGCAGCTCCTCCGTCAGCGCGTGCCAGCCACGCACACGACGGCTCAGCGCCTCCGACTGCCGGTTATAGGGCGCGTCCAGCAGGTAGCTGCGGATGCCCGCCGCGCCCAGCGCCTCCGCCGTGGCGAAGTTGTCCTCTACGAAGGCGGCGCAGCCCAATGCGCGCGCCAGCGGAACCTTGTCGAGGCCCGTCGCCACGCAGTGGACACGGCGAATCGAGCGCGCGACGCCCTGCCGGCGCAGCCAGCGCCAGGTCGCGTCCCGCACGCAGTCCGGTCGCGCCGTGATGACGCGCAGCTCGAAGCCAGCGTCGGCGAGCCGGCGAATAGACGCCACCATCCGCGGCATCGGCTCCAGCAGCGTCGCGAACTCCGGGTCCGCGCTCAATGCGAGGCAGAGCGCGGTCGTCTCCGGCGTCACACGCGGCCAGTCGAAAGTTGCCAGATCGGCGTAGCGCGCGGGAATATGCTGGGGATAGCGGTCACGAATGCGCTCCCAGAGGAGCCGGTCCGAAGCAAGCACACCGTCGCAATCCAGCCCAATCACCAACGGGCGCCGCGTCTTTCCTCGCGCGTCTCCCGCCAACGCCCGTCCACCCACCACACGAAATCGTTTGTTCATAATCCGTCATACTACCCAGCCGGCGCATCCTGACCGCCAAACGCGGCCTCGCCCTGGGTCCTTTCCTCACACTACCCATTCACCCGGCGCGCGAACGGCGCACAAGCGAACGAGGGGATCGGCGCGCCATTGCGCCATGATCCCGCGTGTTATGGTACGCACGGGGTATGCCAGAGGTTGCGAATCGGTTGGAAGTGGCGGCGCGCCTACACCACCAGGTCGTCATGCAGCCGGTGGCGGATGACCCAGCCGGCCAACATCAACAGGAACTGGTACATCGCGAACAGCTCCACCGCGAAGGGCAGATAGCCCAGGTAGCCCGGCAGTGGCATCGCGAAGAGATGCGGCGCACGGTCCACGAGCGGCACGGTATAGTACCAGCCCGGCAGCGCCCGAGAGTTCCATAGCTCCCAGAAAAAGCCGCAGGTGACGCCCGCCAGCGGCAGCGTGAAGAGGAAGCGCCAGTCCCGCGCCAGCAGATGCCCGAACGCGGACCTCCGTCGCAGCAGGTTATTGACCGGATCGAGCAGGAAGATCAGACACAGCCAGACCAGCCCAAAGGCGTAGTGCGGGAAGATGAACGGCAGCGCCACGCAGAGCGCGCCCAGCGCCAGGAGGGTTGCCGCCCATCCAGCCGTCAATCGCGGCCCCGGCTCCGTCGCGGGCAATCGCGGCCGCAGCTTCGGCACGCTCGACCACAGCTCCATCAGCTCCATCACCGCCGGCAGGACCGTGCTGAAGTCCAGCGATGAGATGAGGAAGTAAGCCACAGGCGCGTACGGGTGGTCGAAGCGGTAATGCCAATTCTGGACCGGCAGGTTGAACAGCTCGAAGCTCCACCAGAACGGCACGGAGCAGAAGAACATGCCGACGAATCCGGCCCGGCCGCGTGTCAATGGCGACGTGCCGCTGCGCGCGACGTTTAGCCCATCCAGCGTGAGAATGAAGCCAAGCCAGAGCGCGAAGAAGGTATAGGGCCACCAGAAGCCGAGCCGCGCCCACGAGGAGACCCACGCGAACACGTTGAGGGCCGCACCAGCGTAGGCGTACGCTGGAATGCGCGCGAAGAATGGCAGGCGCTGACTCTGCTCATGTTCGCTCACGGCGCCCGATACGGGAGTGTTGGTCAACATCAGCCGGCAAGTCTCTTCTTGATACCTGGGACGACCTCGCGCGCGTCTCCGTCCAGAAATTGCCCCGGAATGCGCTCGGCAAGCTCGGGATGCGCCGCGAACGCGCGCCCGCCGAAGCCGAAGAGCGGCGCCGGCTTGCAGGCGTGCGCGATCCGCAGGCCAACCTCCGGCAGCGCCTCGGCGTACACGCGGCCAGATGCGGAGAGCAGGACACACGAGGGACGGACCATCTCCACCGTCGTCACGAGACTGCCGATCTCGACGCTCTGCCCCAGATACGCCACCCGCATTCCCGCCCGCCTCAGAAACAGCGCCACGATCAGCGCGCCAAGCTCGTGCATCTCACCGGGCGCGCAGCCCACCAGCGCCAGCGGCCCATCGGCGGCGGCGGGGGCGCTGCGGAACATGCCCTCGAGCTGGGCGCGGATCGTCGCCGTCGCGAAGTGTTCACAGGTGACGCTCAGACGCCCCTCCGCCCATTGCTGTCCCACCTCCGTAAGGCTCTCGCCGATCAGCGAGACGCACACATCCTCGATGGCATAGACCGCCACTGCCTGCGCCACGATGTGGTTGACGGCGGCCTCGTCCAGCGCGGCGAACGCGCGCAACAGCGACGCGCGCAGATCCGCCAGCGCCATGCCGCTCGCGACGGCGGTTGACGCAAAGACGGGGAGGAGCGTCTCGGCGTTTATCCCTTGCGCCCGCGAGCGGCGGCCCCGCCTGCGCGCCGGCTCCACGGTCCGCAGCAGCGCGATGGCCTGGCTGATAGTCATGCCGGCCTCGACCTGCTCGCGCAGCCAGAGCACCAGCATGATGTCGCGTTCGGAGTACAGGCGATAGTCGTTCTCCGCGCGGCGCGGCGCGAGAATCCCGTACCGCCGCTCCCAGGCGCGCAGGGTCGGCGCGGGCACGGCCGTCTGGTGAACGACCGCCTTCGTGTTGTAGAGCGGCAGATCCGAGAACGCATCCAGAACGGGTGGGTGGATGCGTAGTTCCTTTCCAAGCACGGCGACACCCTTCCCCAGAATTAGCGGATCAGCCAGGTGCGCGCCTCGTGGTAGTCTGTAGGCGCGGCGATGATAGTTCAGAGTGTACCAGAAGCGCACGAGGTCCGCTCAAGGTCCGTCCACCATTTGTTTAGTCCGGCGCCAACTGCTCCGCAAAGTACCCGCGCACCGCGTCGTAGAGCTGCGTCTGTTGCGCCTTGAAGAAATGGTCCGCGCCATCCACGACAGTAAGGCGCTTCGGCTCGGGAATCTCCGCGAACCATGCGCGCAGATCCGGCAGCGGCCCATACTCGTCCCGCTCACCCTGCACGATCAGCTTCGGCTTCCGGCAGTCCGCCAGCGCGCTCGTCCGTAGCAGCCGCACCGGCACACCCACCCCCACCAGTCGCGCGACCCGCTCGTCCGCACAGCCTATCGGCAGGCCAAGCCACGATCCGAAGGAGAACCCGGCCAGAACGAGCGGCAGATCGGGGAACCGCGCGGCCAGCGCATCGAGCGCCGTGCGGATGTCATCGCTCTCCCCCGGCCCGCGTTCCATCGCGCCAGTGCTGCGCCCGACACCGCGATAGTTGAACCGCAGCGTCGGCATGTTCAGGTCACCCAGCGCCTGGGCGATACGAAACACCACCTTGTTGTGCATCGTGCCGCCGCCGGTGGGATCGGGATGGCAGATCAGCGCAGCCATGCGCGGCTCCGTCGCCTCAGCGTCCGGCAGACGCAACAGCGCCTCCAGAATGCCGTGTGGAGCGGGCAGATCGAGCGCGAGAAGCTGTGGCATCGGCGTCAGGGTTCCTCATCCAGCATGCGACATCTCACGAGATCATAGGAGAATGCGCGCCCCCCCGCAAACGGTCATACCTCGCTTGCGTCCGCGAAATCGCCCATGCTACACTGCGGGCACGCGCGCGGCTCGGTATGCGAACCCGGCACGGTTTACCTGATTTCTGTGAGGGACATCGCGATGTGGAGCGTTTATCTCGATACGCGGCCGGCGCGCGCCGTCGCCGCCCGCACGCTCGGCACGGTCTCGCGTCGCGCGTACTACAGTCCGCTCGCCCCCCTGCGCGCTCGTTCCATCGCCAAAACGACGCTGCCTGGCAAGAACTGGGTGCGCGTCCGCAACAACACCGCCGGGATCTCCGGCAACGACATCGCCCTCGTGCATCTGCGCGCGGACCCGCGAGTCGCGCTGCTGGCGCTGCCCCGCCAGCCGCGCCTGTTCCTGGGGCGTGAGGTCGTCGGTGAGGTAATCGAGGTCGGCCCAGGTGTCGAGTTCCTGCGCAAAGGTGACCGCGTCGCCTACCAGATAGACCAGTGCTGCGCGACCCGCGACATCGAGCCGCCCTGCCGCCACTGCGCCGTGGGTAACTACAACCTCTGCGAGAACCGCTACCTGCCCGGCCTGAGCGCGACCGGCGGCGGCTGGGGCGATGAGATGATCGTCCACGAGCGGCAGCTCTTCCTCGTGCCGGACGGCCTCAGCGATGAGCAGGCCGCCCTGCTGGAGCCCTGCGCCGTCGGGCTGCACGCCGCCCTGCGCCACCAGCCGCAGCCCGGTGACAATGTGCTCGTCGTCGGCGCCGGCACGCTCGGCCTGCTGACGACCCAGTCCATCCGCGCGCTCTCCCCCAACGTCAACATCACCGTCCTGGCCCGCTATCCGTTCCAAGTCGAGATGGCGACCCGCATGGGCGCGACGCGCATCCTCTACCAGGAGGACGGCACGCCCGGAGTCGCGCGGTTGACGGGCGCGCAGCACTACCACAAACGGTTCGGCGGCGAGTTGCTGGTGGGCGGCTTCGATGTCATCTACGACGCCGTCGGCACGCCGGAGACCATCCAGAACGCTCTGCGCTGGGTGCGCGCCGGGGGAACGGTGGTCGTCGTCGGCGAGCATCTGATGCCGATGCGCCTGGACATGACGCCGCTCTGGCATCAGGAGATCCAACTGATCGGCTCGGCGGCGCACGGCACGGAGAGCTGGCCCGGCAACGCCGGCATCGCCGCGTGGGGCGGCAACGAGGGTGGCCGCGTTTCCACGTTCGCGCTGGCCGCCGCGCTGATCCAGGAGCGCCGCCTCACGCCGCAGCGGCTCGTCACCCACCGTTTCCCCCTGCGCGAGGTCCGCCGCGCCGTCGCCACCGCCCGTGACAAGAGCGCGCACCGCAGTATCAAGGTGCTGCTGGATATCCGCAACGTGCCCAGCGTCTCCCTCGACGCCGCGGAGCCTGCCACGCAGGAGGCGCCGGCGACGGTGACCGCCGCTCAGCGGGTCACGCAGGGACCACGCTAAAAGCCCCGATGGCTCCTAATAGTTCAGATTCGCGCTGCTCCAGAGCGTCACTGTCCCGCTGAAGGTATCCATAAAGGCCAATTGCTGACCTGCCGGCGACCATGCCAGCGTCGCCTCCGCGCCACGAGCGGCGCCCGAACTACTGGTGGTGATCGTAAACGTCTTGGCCACCTCACCCGTATCGGTGCGCAAGAGGGAGATACGGACCTTTTGCGTATCCTGATTGAAAGTGTCTCCCGGGAGAATCGTTGCCAGGAGCTTGCCATCCGGACGCCAGGCAACGGGGAATCGAGGATCAGTGTGAAAGTCCGTGAAAGCCGTCACCTGATTCACCATCTGCTTGAGGGCGGCGTCCGGATACGGCGCCACGACCGCTGAACATGGTGGCAGTCCCAGATTCGCACAGGTGTCGGGCGTCAGGTTCCGCAGCGCATCAGCCTCATCGGGGAAGGGTATAGAGCCCAGACCGACGGCCGGCGCAACGTACGCGCCATCTGACGACCATTGCGGGGCGGCCGAAACGTAAAACGCCGCAGCCGGTCCAGTTGGTCCAGCGTTTGGGATGACCTGGCGTACACGCGCTATGAAGCCAGACTGCCATAGCGAGAATGTGTGATCTCCCGCCTTCAACGCCGGACTCCCTGTATATGCTGTCGTCGTGGCGGGCAACCGTTGTTCGGCGGTAATGTGTCCGTCGGCGGTGATTTGGTAGCTCAGTGATGGAGCCAGTGGGTAGTCTATCGCGCTCGCAAGTGTAGCGGATCGGGTGTTCCAGACGGCGCCATCCCCGTCGAACCCAACTGGTGGATTGGATGAAGGAACGGTTGCCTGAAGGACTCTGACGGCTCCGCCAGTCACAGTGACGAGGACGAGGCCGGAGGTGAATGTTCTGGTTGACGCCGGCGCAGGCTGAATATCACAGGGAAGGGCCACCATCTTACCATCTGGCGACCAACTTACGGCATAGGTCGTGTCAATGGTTGCGTGCGCAACGGCAAGAGGCCCACTGAGGTCAATGGTTGTGGGCGCCGTTGACGTTCCATCCGTGTACAGCAAGACGGTATCTGGCGGCAGCAGGCCGCTGTGCGCGGTACAGTCGCCACGGTGAGCCAGAACAGCGAGCCGTCCACCATCTGGCGACCACGCCATCGCGGCCGGACAGGAAAAGCCCAGCGATGTCATGTCGAGTGTTCGCACGAGCGGAATAGTCAAATGCGTTACAATCGGGCTATGACGCCGCGTGACGACATACGCCGACACGACGCCCACGATGAGAACGAGCGTCAGCGCAACGGAAGCCGCCGCCCACCGTCTTCGTATGCCGCGCGGAGCGCCCGAAGCTTGCTGTGATTGAGGCTGACGCGCGGCGGGCGAGTCCGCGCTCGTTTGCGCCACAGCAAGATGTTGCAGCGCCTCGACACGACGTTGACGCTCCTTGCCCGCTTCCTTGTCATCCCTAATCTTGGACGAAGTGTCGTTCTCCATTCGGTGTTCCCTTTTTCGCTCCATTCTCCTCTTGAGTGGAGACACAATGACACGTCACGGTATCCAGCAAGTTACCGCGATTACCCTCATCGTACATGAGCTTTCAAGCATGTCAAGTGAGCGAGCGCATATCATGGCAATGATCCGGCCCCATGCGGCCGACATGCGCGAGCGGGGTGGCACACCCGTGGCGTGGCGCCCTCCACAAGTGGAAGTCCGTTGCGGGATGCGCCTGGACCGCGCGAGGCTGAGGCGTACGTATTACGCGCGTCCGCTGGCCGGCGAGAAGCCGGCGTCTTAGAAGAGGGTCGGAGAAGATCGTGGACCGCGCTGATCTCTGCTAAGGCCGGATGCCCACCGTCAGCGCCGCGTAGAAGAAGACCACCAGCACCACGAACAGCAGGCTATCCATGCGGTCCAGGATGCCGCCGTGGCCGGGAACAATCGCCCCGCTGTCCTTCACCCCCGTCGAGCGTTTCAGCAGTGACTCCGCCAGATCGCCGATGGTCGCCGCGATGGCGACGAGCGCGCCTAGAATCACGGCGTGATACCAGGCGATATGCAGCGGGACGCCGAAGATATGGGGAACAAGCAGTAGAAACACCAGCGCCGCGCAGATCGTGAAGAACAGCCCACCGTAGAAGCCTTCCCACGTCTTGCCGGGGCTGATGACGGGCGAAAGCTTGTGCCGACCGAGGAAGTGGCCGGTGAGCAGCGCGAAGGTGTCGTTTGCCCAGACCATGAAGAACATCGCCAGCAGCCAGCCGAATCCCGCGTTCTTCGCCCCCGCCGCATCGCCGCGCAGCAGCAAGAAAAAGGCGATAGGCCACGCGAGATAGATCGCGCTGCCCACGGTCAGCGCCCAATCCGTGAGCGCCCCCTCGACGGTTTTGCGCGTCAAGATCAGCCAGGCGAACGAGAGCGTCATCAGGCCGCTAATGGTCAAGAGCGCGGTCAGGACCAGCGACGCCAGCCCGTCGCCCTCATGCCAGAGGACGGCGACCACCGAGAATATGACACCGGAGGCGAACGTCAGCGCCAGCAGCGGCCGCCACCCCTTCTTGGCGAACATCCGGCGTAGCTCCCAGAGCCCAATCGCCAGCGCCAGTACGGCCCCGCCGAACGCCACCCAGCCGCCGAACCAGACCAGCGCGATCACCACCGGGATCAGGATGAGCGCCGAGAGCGCGCGTTGTGTCAGCCCTTTCAGCCAGCCGGGCGAAGCCACGGGCGTCTCGTCGCTCTGGCGTTGCGCGTCACCCTGCCTGGGGGAAACAGAGCGGGACCGTGAGCCTGTCGGCACACCTGAGACGCGGTTGGCCATGCTCCTCTTCTCCCGCCGGCGGACCGGCCTAGCGCGCGCCCTTCATCGCTGGCCGCGCCCGCATGATTGGCTTGGGCTTCGCCGCCGCGGCCTCCGCCGCCTCCGCCGCGATCTGCGCGTCCGTCTTGCCGAACTTGCGCTTGCGATGCGCGAAGGCGTCCAGCGCCGCCACGAAGTCGGTCTGCGTGAAGTCCGGCCAGAGCACCGGCGTCGAGTAGTATTCGGCGTAGGCGACCTGCCAGATGAGATAGTTGCTGATGCGCATCTCGCCGGCCGTGCGAATCACCAGATCAGGATCGGGCAGATCGCGCGTATACAGATGTGAGCCGATAAGCTCTTCCGTAATCTGCTCCGCGGGTGTGCCCGCGGCCACAATCTCGCGCACCGCGTCCACGATCTCCGCGCGCCCGCCGTAATTGAAGCACACGTTGAGGGCGAGCTTGTCATTGTCGCGGGTGAGGGTCTGCATATGCTGGATGGCGTCTTGCACATCAGGGGCCAGGTCCTTGAGGCGGCCCACATGGCGCAGCCGCACGCCCTCGCGGTGCAGCCTATCCAGGTCGCTGCGGATCGTCTCCCAGAACAGCCGCATCAGCGCGTCAATCTCGTCCTGCGGGCGATTCCAGTTCTCCGTGGAGAACGCATAGACCGTCAGCATCGGCACGTGAAAGTCGTTGCAGAGCTCCACCGTGCGGCGCAGCGCCTCGACGCCCGCCTTGTGGCCCAGCGAGCGCGGCAGGTGGCGCGAGGTCGCCCAGCGCCCGTTGCCGTCCATGATGATGGCGATGTGCCGGGGAATCGCCTTGCCGCCCTCGAAGTGCAGCCGGCCCAGCTCGGCCTGCCGCTCCGCTTCTTGCGCCCGCGCGCCCCCGTCTACCAGTGTGCCGACGGCCGTCAGCAGGTCGCGTAGTCGTGCCTTTGCCATGAATGATGTCCTAGCTATCCTCTCACCGCGACCACGCCAGCGTTGCGCGCCCGCTGTCCGCGAGCGGCGACAAGGCCGCTCGACTCCTCTGAGAGCTAGACCGAGAGTATCTCCTGCTCCTTCACCTGCCCGACTTTGTCTACCTCGGCAATATATCTGTCGGTCAGCTTCTGGAGCCGGTCGGTGTCTCGTTTGAGCTCGTCCGCCGAAATTTCTTTCTTCTTCTCTTGATCGCGGAGATGGTCATGGCCGTCGCGCCGGATATTGCGGACCGCGACCTTCGCGTCGTCCAGCTTCTTATGGACCACCTTGACCAGATCTTTGCGGCGCTCCTCCGTCAGCGGCGGAATCACGATGCGCAACACCTGGCCGTCATTGTTTGGGTTCAGTCCCAGGTCGCTCTTCAAGATCGCCTTCTCGATATCGCCCAACGTCTTGCGGTCCCACGGCTGAATCGTGAGCGTGCGCGCGTCGGTGGCGTGGATGGCGGCGATGTTCTGCAACGGCGTCGCGGTTCCATAATACTCGACTGCGAGCCGCTCGACTAGACTTGGGCTAGCCCGTCCCGTCCGCACCGTCTGGAGCTCGCGATGGAGCGCGTCCACGGCGCCCTTCATTCGGTGCTCGACATCCGCAAAGATATCTCCCGCCATTGGACATCGTTCCTTTCTGTCGCTCCCTCCCGCCGGCCCGCGCCGGGGAACTGGGCCAACGCACCGCGCGACCTACCGCCCGCCTTGTTCGGCCCAGCGCGCGTCGTCGCCCTCCGGCATCGCATGAACCAGCGTGCCTCGACGTTCACCCCGCACGATGGCGGCCACACTCCCTTGCTCGTTCGTGTCGAACACGACGATGGGCAGATGGTTGTCTTTGCAGAGCGAGAGCGCCGTGCTGTCCATCACCGCCAGTCCCATGTTCAGGGCCCGCATGTAGCTGACTTCGCTGAAGCGCCGCGCCTGTGGGTTGCGCATCGGGTCGTCGTTGTAGACGCCGTCCACCTTCGTCGCCTTCAGCAGCACCTCACAGTTCAGTTCGACGGCCCGCAGCGCCGCCGCCGTATCGGTCGTGAAGTACGGATTGCCGGTGCCGGCGGCCAGGATCACCATCCGCCCCTTCTCCAGGTGGCGGATGGCCCGGCGTCGAATGAACGGCTCCGCGACAGACGGCATCTCGATCCCCGTCTGCACGCGCGTCACCAGCCCGCTCTTTTCGAGCGCGTCTTGCAGCGCCAGCGCGTTGATGACCGTCGCCAGGATGCCCATATAGTCGGCCTGCGCCCGGTCCATCATGCCGCCCTCAGCCGCGGGCTTGCCGCGCCAGATGTTACCGCCGCCGATGACGATGGCAAGCTCGACACCCAGCTCATGCACCTGGACCAGCTCATCGGCAAGATACTGCAAGATCGCCGTATCAATGCCGTAGCCCTGCTCGCCCATGAGCGCCTCGCCGCTCAGCTTGAGCAGCACACGCCGATAGACCGTCGCCGCCGCCATGTCGTCCCCTTTATTTTCGCGCGCCCAAGCGCCGCGCCGCACGACCTGTGATCGGGAGTGGCGCTCGCTCCGGCAACCACTCCCCGTCCCGTAGTCTACTCCCCCAGCGCGTAGCGTGTGAAGCGCCGTACGACGATGTTCTCACCCGTCTTGCGAATCACGTCATCAATCAGCTTGTTGACCGATATCTTCTCGTCCTTGACCCACGGCTGCTCCAGCAGCACCTGGGCGGACAACTGCTTCTTGACCTTGCCCTCGACGATCTGCTCGCGCAGCTTCTCCGGCCGCTTCTGCACTTCGGGATCGTTCGTCGCCTCGTCGCGCATCCGCGTCCGCACGTCGTCAGGAATGTCCTCGAAGGACACGTACTTCGGATCCGTCCCGGCAATCTGCATCACAAGCTCTTTGGCCAGCGCCTTGAACTCATCGCTGCGCGCCACAAAGTCGGTGCTGCAGTTCAGTTCCAGGAGCACGCCCAGGTTGCCGCCGTGGTGGATGTAGGAGGTGACAAGTCCCTCGCGCGTCTCGCGCTCGGCGGACTTCACCTTTTCAGCGCGCTTGGCGCCCTGCGTTTCGAGCGCCTTCACGGCGTCGTCGAACGTCTTGGCCTCGCCAAGGGCCTTCTTGCAGTCGGCGAATCCCGCGCCGGTCAGTTCACGCAGCTTAGCGACTTCTTTCGCGGTAGCTTCCATTCGTCTTCAATGCTCCTCGATGTACGGTGGAGGCTGGGTGCCAGAGCGCGCGTTGGCGCTCGCCCGCGCCTCACTCGTCGTAGTGTACATCCCGGCGGACCTATGGTAACACGCCATTGCGCGTCGAGTCTGCACCCGATTGCGCTGGCGTAGGCACACGAACGCGCGGCGTCCCGGGCGGCGCCGCGCGCGTCTAGGGCGTATGGCCCCTTCAACCTTTCACTGCGCGTTCGCGGTGAAAGCGATCCAACTCTGCTACTCGGCTGGCGCGGGAGCCGGCTCCGTGGAGGTCGTAGTCTCTGCGGTGGTGGCCGTGGACTCGGCGGCTGCTGGCTGCTGGCCGTTGCCGTTGCTCAACGGGGCAGCGGGAGCCTCGCCCGGCTCAACACCAAACTCTTCGAGCGAGACGGGAGCCGCCACGATGGGCTGCTCGCGGTCGCCCACTTCACGATCCTTAATCTGCGCCTCGCGCATCCGGCGGCCCTCGACGGCGGCGTCGGCGATCTTCGCGCAGAGCAGGTTCACGGCGCGGATGGCGTCGTCGTTGGCCGGAACGGGAAAGTCCATCTCGTCGGGATCGCAGTTGGTATCGGCCAGCGCGATGACGGGAATCTCCAGGCGTCGCGCTTCCATCACCGCCGTATGCTCCTTCTTCGTGTCAATCACGAAGATGGCGCCTGGCAGCCGGCGCATGGTCTTGATGCCGCCCAGGATGCGCTCCAGCCGCTCGCGCTCGTCTTCGAGGTGCTGTGCCTCTTTCTTGGGCAGCCGCTCGAAGTCGCCGTCGGCCTTGCGGGTCTCGAGCTCACGCAGGTACTTGATGCGCTTCTGGATGGTCTCGAAGTTGGTGAGCATGCCGCCGAGCCAGCGATGGTTGACGTAGAACTGGCCGCTGCGCTCAGCCGCTTCTTTGATGGCTTCCTGCGCCTGCTTCTTGGTGCCGACGAAGAGAATCGTCTCGCCATTGGCCGTCAGGTCCATCACCGCCTTGTACGCCTCGTTCAGGCGCGTGACGGTCTGTGAGAGATCGAGGATGTGGATGCCGTTGCGGGCGCTGAAGATGAACGGGCGCATCTTTGGGTTCCAGCGCCGCGTCTGGTGTCCGAAGTGGACGCCGGCCTCCAGCAGTTGCTTCATACTTGCGACATTTGCCACGGTGGTACAGTGCCTCCCTTAATGTAACCTCCGCCTCCGTCGCGCCGTCTGAGGAGCGCCGCGCACTCATGGCGCGGGATGTCGCCAGGCCTCAGCCGATCGGGAGACGTGTGAAATGTGGCGGCGCCGCTCCACTCGTCGGGAGCCGGGCGCACACCCGAATGAGTATACCACACCGGGCGGCGGGTGGCAATTCCCCTAGCAGATTTCCCGCCGTCCCGCGCGCCGCGCCTGGCATCTCCCACGCGCCGATGATACAATGCCGCCGTCATGTGAGAAACCCGCATCGAATCCGACATCGAGGAGGCAGCGCCTACGACCAAGAATAACGACCGGCTGTTCAACGACTCCGCGCGGAATCGTCCTGAACGCGCGTACCTCGTCGCCGTCGAAGCGACCGGCGCCGACAGCATGTGGAGCGCCGACGACTCGCTGAGCGAACTTGCCTCGCTCGCGCGCACCGCCGGAGCTGAGGTCCTCGGCACGATGGCCCAGCGCCTGCGCTCCCCCGACCAGACCACCTACCTCGGCAAGGGCCGCGCGAATGAACTGGCGCAGCTTCAGCGGGAGTTGGACTTCGATCTCGTCATCGTGGACGATGAGCTATCCCCCTCGCAGCAGCGCAACCTCGAAGAGATCGTGGACGCCCGCGTCATTGACCGCACCGCGCTCATCCTCGACATCTTCGCCCAGCACGCCCACACCCGCGAAGGACAGGTGCAGGTCGAGCTTGCCCAGTTGCAATACCGATTGCCTCGCCTGGCGGGACGCGGCCGCGAGATGACGCGCATCGGCGGCGGCTCGCGCGGCTCCGGTGGGGGTGGCGTCGGCGGGGCGATCGGCGTCCGTGGTCCCGGCGAGACCAAGCTCGAAATTGACCGCCGGCGCATCCGATCCCGTATCGCTGAGCTTCGCCGCGAGCTTGAGACTATCCGCGAGCATCGCGGCCAGCGACGGCGTGAGCGGACCAGTAAGGCGATACCCGTCGTCGCCATCGTCGGCTACACCAACGCCGGCAAGTCCACGCTCTTCAACAAGCTGACCGACGCCGGCGTCCTTGCCGAAAACAAGCTCTTCGCCACCCTCGACCCGACGACGCGCCAGGTCATCCTGCCGAGCCACGGCGAGGTGCTCATGACCGACACCGTCGGCTTCATCCAGAAGCTGCCGACGAGCCTCGTCGCCGCCTTCCGCGCGACGTTGGAAGAAGTCATCGAGGCGGATATCTTGCTGGAGGTGGTGGACATCACCCACGAAAACGCCATCGAGCAGAGCGAAACCGTCAGCGACGTGCTTGCCGAGCTTGGCGCGGAGGATAAGCCGCGTGTGACCGCGCTCAACAAGATTGACCTGCTGAGTGACCCCACGCAGCTCGATACGTCCTTGTTCCCCAACGCCGTACCCGTCTCCGCACTCACCGGCTCCAACCTGCGCGAACTGCTGGTGATGGTCGGCGAGGTCATCGCGGCAGGCATGATCCCCGTGCGGGTGCGTATCCCGTTCGACCGTGGCGACCTCACTGAGATCTTCCACCGGCGCGGCCACGTTGTCGAGGAGCAGCAAGACGCCGACGGCACGATCCTGCGCGGCGGGCTG
>DATEGV010000287.1:0-11457 GCA_035279925.1 Ktedonobacterales bacterium
CGAACCGCGTGGGCGCTGGACCGGATGGAGCAACCTCCCCGGTGGGGGGAGCCAGCTCAGCCGTAGGCTTCGCGGACACGCTGCGCCGCTGGCTGCCGAGAGACGGCTCGCGCACGAAGAGCAGGACGCCGGTTCCCGCGATGAGTCCAGGGAGGGCGAAGAGCATGACGGCGGGCCGCCAACTGTAGTGCGTGATGAGAAAGAGACCAAGCGCCGGGACCGCCAGCGTCCCGATGTTGCCGCCCGCCACATGCGCGGCGAGCGCGAACCCGCGCCGGTTCCTGGCGTAGGTGTCGCTCAAGAGGGAGCTACCCACAGGATGCTGTGGCGCGCCGCCGACGCTGCGCACGACACCCCATCCCATGAACAGCGCGAACGAAGTGGCCAGTCCGGTGAGGACGATGCCGAGCGCGACGATGAGGTTACCGACGCCGATCATCGCCTTGCGCGTGATCCAGCGGCCAAGATAGCCGAAGACCAGTTGCAACATGCCGCTGATGAGGCTTGGGATCGAGACGAGCAGGCCAATCTCCGTATAGGAGAAGTGGTATTCCTTTTTGATGATCGGGTAGACCAGGGGCATCAGCACGGAGGTGGCATGGATGACGGCGTGCGCGGCGCTGACCCAGGTGAGGTTAGCGCGGGCCTCGCGCGGGGTAAGGTCAGCCGGCAGGGAGAGCGACGGCGCCTCGGAACGTTCGATGGTGGCCACGACGATCTCCTCGCGCTGGTATGACGCACATGATACACGTAGCGTACCATAGTGGTCCAACCGCAAACACCGTGTGATTGGCCATGCCCCAGATTGTGCTAACCCGCTAGCCATGCCAGCGCGAAACCGTTATAATCGGTGCGCTTGCGCGTGAGGCGGCTCGGCGATCACTGCCCAGGCGACTCGTGGCGGCCGGCGAGGGGGAGATGGATGTGGTGCGATAACTGTGGCGCCTACGTGGACGCCGGTGGGATCTGCGGCCGCTGCGGCGCTACCGTGCGCGGTGGTGGCCAGCGCCAACAGGCCGCGCCACCTCGCCCCGACCCCACGGCCAAAGGGCGACGGCCGGGCAGGAACGGGGGCAAGCGCGGCACACTCGCGGACATCGCGCAGCCCAGCGGCAAGACGCCGGCGCAACGACCCCCCGCGCGCGGCTGGCGTGACCGTGTCTCGCGTGGATTCGGCGCCTCCAGTGGACGATCCGCGGACGCCGCCCCACGGGGAGGGCCGCGGGCGGCGCGGCAGGCGTATCCCGGCTCGGCTCCTCCCGCCGTGGAAAATCACCCCGGCTTCGGCTCTTCGCCCTGGGACGACGGGGGGCCGGCAGACGAGGAGTCGGCGGGCTGGGGAGTGGACGACAGCGCCCGCGACATCCTGCCAGAGCAAGCTGGGTGGGAGACCGACCAGGGGTGGAGTGTCATCATGCCGGCGGAACGGTCGCCGGACGCCGCGCCGAACTCCGGCTCGCTCTCCTCGTGGCGCAATCACTCGCCGATGGTGCCGCTCGAAGTGATGCGGGCCATGCGCGTGCCGCAATACGATCCGCGGGCCGCGATGCCAGCGATGGCTTCGCGTTCGCGGCGGTTCGTGCGCAGTGCGAACACCATCGCATTCAATACCGTGCTGATCTCGCTGATCCTGCTCATCCTGGCGATCCCCGTTTACATCGGCGTCCAGCATCTGGGCGTGTTTCACGGGCATGCGTCGCACGGAACGCCCTCGAACAAAAGCGAGCCGACACCCGCGCTCGCGCAGGGATTCACCGGCTTCGAGAACGACGCCTTCAGCATCGCTTACCCCGCGTCGTGGACTTCGGCGATGCACGTTGATACCCTCGATTGCAAATGCGCGCTGCACGAGCAGGCGTTCACGGGGCCGCAGCACGAAGAGCTGCTCGTCGGCGAGATGACCGCCGTGTCCTCGGATCAACTCCAGGGCGTGCTGGACGCGGCTGTGCATGTGACGATGCAGGGGGCGGTGCCACAGGCGCTGGCGAGCAATGTCATCAAGACGTACGATCACCAATCCTGGATCGAAAACGACTACACGATCACGCAGGTCTACGGCAGCGCCGCCGTCCAGATGCAGGTGCGCGCCCTCGCGGTGGACGCCAACGCCACCACCTACGTCGTGCTCGCCATCGGCCCCCAGGCGTCATTCGCGAATCTGAACGCGAGCCTCTTCGAGCCGGCGCTGGTGTCGTTTCGGTTCCAGTAGGCGGTCACGATCAATCGAGCAAATTTTCGAACGCTTCTAAGGTGGATAGTGGCTGGCGCAAGACTCCGCGCAGCCAGAGGTCGAACCATTCCTCTGCACTGTCCGCCTGAAAGGCTATCCAGTGGACATACTCGCTCGCCTCTGGCGAAACTGAATTCCAGTCGCTGCGAATGCCTGCGCCTCGGCCATAGATATGACCACTCCAAACATCCAGGTCCGAAGTAAGACCGCAACCCCAATTGCACAGGCGCACAAAACCTTCTGGCAGATCATCGCATTCAAGATACCGGCGCGGATGGTCTCGAAGGTAGGTGGCCGCGCGTTCGTTCACCTTCCAATTACCTCGACTCACACCAGATAAGCTGCCGGCCGTTGCCAACCCTAAACCGGGGCCGAACCCACCATTCGCAAGCTCCAGATAGATCGCTTTCAATGCGCCAGGCAACTCCTGTTGTAGCTTTTCCTCGGCCTGATCAATTTCATACTTTGTCGCTGGCGGCTGTGCGAAGGTATCGAATAGTGGCGGCTTTACAACCTCAAACGGATCTCCGAATGTGTCGTATTGGGTAGGGACAATTCGCGCAGACGTATCATCACCTGAATCCGGACCGAACCAATTGCGGGCCTGGCAATGACGATAGATGCGCTGGCAAAGGTCGCTCATTTGGGTACCCTGGCTAACTGACTTGACGCCGCGAGGCGCTTCCATGAAATGCGATGGCAATGGCGTCTCGGGTTCGCGCGGTGGATACTGGCTCAGTTCGTCATCCAGGTCATTGGCGGCCTGACTAAGTTGACTGCGTTCCAACTCCAAATCGACTGAAAGGGCGTAGTCCGGCATCGGCTGTGAGCCATCGGAAGAAGTCCAGACACCGTGCTCCAAGATGATGCTTGCGCGCAGTATCACAGACCGTCGAGTCTCACCGTGCAGCTCAAATTCGAGATTAGGTTCGAGGCACGCCCCACCCCAACGCTTGACTGGCACGGACTGGCTGATCGCTCGAAACCATGACACAATACGTCTGGCCTCGCGCACTTCCCAACATGGGACAACAGCGAGTCCAGTTCCTGACGTGGTGGCTACGCCAATCTGGACGAGCAACCAGTTTTCAGAGTTGTGCGGGAATTCGTAACCAACTACATGGGCCTCCACCTGTGAGCCGTCGGGAGAAGTGAGTAGCATGTCGACAGCGTACCACAGGTGGTGCGTGTATGCTTCGGAGTACTCTAAAGGGCTGCTTAAATGTTCGCTTTGGCTCGCTCGCACTCCCCAACCGCAAACAGGACGAAGCGGCGCGTCTCCGGGAGCGTCGCGTCGTCGTCCACCGGCTCGCCGCGCGGGGCAGAGCGCCAGGCCAGCGCACGTTGAATCAGTGACGCCCACTCCGGCCATTGCGTCCGCGCCCACTGAGCGGAACGCGCCTTGGAGGCAATCTCGCCCGTTGTCAGCGTGTGATACGCCCGGCACATCGTCAGGATCGCGTAGGCCTGCGAGCCGCGCGGCATGGGCGGTGCGACGCGCTCGCGAAACTCCAGGGCGTAATTGCGGACCCCTGCCAGATATTCCACTTTCGCGATGGGCGGGATGAGCTGTTGTGGTGGCGGGCCGGCGAGGGTGACGCCCCGCTCGCGCACAACATACCAGTTCACCAGCCAGTCGAGGCCGGCGTCCTTGAAGTGAAACGGCTCGCCAGGGCTGATGACGGCGATGGCGCCGCGGCGCTCGCGAAACGAATGGAGACCGGCGACGGAGAGGTACGCGACCTCGATGCGATCGTCCCACTCCGGCCGCTCGCGCGCAAACTCAGCGTGCATCTGTTCCAGACGCGCGAAGTCGTCGGCGCGCAGATCGCCGTCGGTCGCGGCGAGTAGATCAATGTCGCTCACCGCTGGATCGAAATCGCCGGTGACGAGCGATCCGTACAGATAGAGGGCGGTGAGCCGGTCACCCAGAATCGCCTGGATTCGCGCCTGGAGCGTGTCCAGGGCGGCGTTCACGGCTGGATAGGGCGTTACGTGTGTCGGCATCGGCTCTTTCAAGACCAGCCAGGCTTTAGTTCTTCTCCAGGTAGTCGAGCACCTTCTGGGCGTGGCCCTCCGGCTTGACCTGCTCCCAAACATGGCCGACGCGCCCATCAGGGCGAATATAGATCGTCGTACGCGCCGTAGACATGTACCGCTTGCCGTACATGCTCTTCTCGACCCAGACGCCGTACTGCCGCGCCACCTCGCCGCCTTCGTCCGCGAGCAGCGTGAAGGGCAGGGCGTACTTGTTGGCGAACTTCTGGTGTGACTTGACGCTATCGCGGCTGACGCCCAGCACGACGATGCCGCGCTCACTCATCAGATGCCAGGAGTCGCGGAAGCCGCAGGCTTCGACGGTGCAACCAGGCGTGTCGTCCTTGGGATAGAAGTAGAGGACGACCTGCTTGCCCTGGAGGTCGGCCAGGTGTACCATCTCGCCGCGCTCGTTCGGCAGCGTGAAGTCCGGCGCGGGTGTGCCGACGAGTGGAACGCCGGCGGGCTGATCATCGCTGGGCATTATAGCGTCCTTTCGTGGGAAACGGCTGCTCATTCCCCCGCCCTTCGCGATGGACGGATCAGGCACGGTTCACACAGAGTCACACAGAGTCACACAGAGTCACACAGAGTCACACAGAGTATCTTAGGTTTTGTTCTCATTAGTCGTCGAGACGGCCAGTGACGATGGGTGAGATGGCGTATGCGCACTCTCACACAATCTCTGTGTGACTCCGTGTGAACTCCCTTAAACTCTGCGTGAACCGTACCCAAACCCTCGCCCTGCCGTGGTTGAGGGATACGGGATGAGAACTACTTCAGCACCGCGAACAGACTGCCAGCGCCGGAGCCGACATGATTCAGCAGCACGCCGAATGCGACGGTCAGCGCGAGGATGCCTACTACGCAGATGGCCATCGCCACGTTCACCGTCGCGGGCGCGCTCAGGCGGTCGCGCTTGGCAGGCTCGACGGCGTACATGCGCCACATGACGTTGACGTAGTACACAATCGAAATGGCGCCGTTGATGAGGCCGAGGACGACGAGCCACGTCAGCGCCGACCCCTGGTTCCAGGCGGACCAGAGGATGAAGAGCTTGCTCAGGAAGCCGGCCATCGGCGGCACGCCCGCCAGCGAGAGCAGGCAGAGCGCCATGCCAAAGGCGATGAAGGGGTTGCGCCGGCCGAAGCCATCAAAGTCGCGGATGTTCTCCTTCCCGGTCGCGTCGCCGAGCGCGACGATGCCCGCGAAGGCGCCGATGTTCGTGACGACGTAGACGGCCAGGAACGCCAGCATGCCGAGATCGCCGATGGCGGTGTTGTGGATCATTACCGCCGCGAGGCCGACGAGCAGGTAGCCCGCCTGGCCGATGCTGCTGTAGGCCATCATGCGCTTGATGTTCGTCTGCATCAGCGCGACGACGTTGCCGAGTGTCATCGTCACCGCCGCCACGATGGCGACCATCACCCAGATGTAGTTGCTCGTCCCGGCGATCAGGCCGCCCGCGACGAAGATGCGCAGGATCGCCGCGAAGCCCGCCGCTTTCGAGCCGACCGAGAAGAACAACGTCGAGGGCGTCGGCGCGCCCTCGTAGATATCCGGCGCCCACATATGGAAGGGAACCGCCGACACCTTGAAGCCGAAGCCGGTGAAGATGAAGGCGTCCGCCGCCAGCAGCAGATAGTTGCCGCTTGAAAGCCCCGTCTTGATCGAGGTGAAGACCTCACCCAGCGCCGTGCTGCCGGTCGCGCCGTAGAGCAGCGCCATGCCGTAGAGCAGGATCGCCGAGGACATCGCGCCGAGCAGCACATACTTCACCGCCGACTCCGCCGAGCGCGAGTCTTTGCGCATCA
Source organism: Ktedonobacterales bacterium (assembly GCA_035279925.1). Classification (GTDB taxonomy): domain Bacteria; phylum Chloroflexota; class Ktedonobacteria; order Ktedonobacterales; family JADMIN01; genus DATEGV01. The sequence goes on from DATEGV010000287.1 coordinate 6,082, forward strand.
GGCCGGCGAGGATGTAGAGCGGTATGCTGGTCAGTTCCAGCGAGATGTAGATCGAGATCAGCTCGCCGGTGCCGGCCATCAACATCATGCCGGAGAGCGACAGCAGGATGATGCTGTAGAACTCGCCGGTGGTGACACGCAGGTAACGGTCAATGTACCCATACGAGACGAGCATCACGCCGAAGCCAATGCCCAGGAACAGGAATTGGAAGAACAGCGCGAAGGGATCCACCACCAACGTCCCGAAGAAGGCCGTTGTGGGGTGGTGGCCGAACCAGCTGAACGCCAGCGAGAGCGAGAGCAGGAACGGTACGATCAGGCCGCCGATGGCGACGACCGCGGCGATGGTCCGCCGCTTCGTCACCAGATCAACGCACATGACCGCGACGCCGAGCAGAACGACGCTCAGCTCCGGCGAGAGCATCCAGATTTGTGTGCCGTTGATTTGAGATGTCACAGTCGTGCTCCTGCTTGCGGGATACTAGCGTGCGCTGACGGCATGCGCCACCGTGAGCATCTGATGTATGCTGGGGCGTATCAGGTCCACGATTGGTCCCGGATAGATGCCCACAAAGAGAATGACGACGACCAGCGCGACGAGCGGGAACGCCTCGCGCACGGTGGCGTCGGTGAGCCAGTTCCACTTGAGGTTTAGCGGTCCGTAGAACGCGCGGCGGAACATCCAGAGCAGGTAGCCCGCCGTCAGCACGACACCGAACGCCGCCGCGATGGTCGGCCCAGGCAGCAGCGCGAAGCTCCCCGTAAACACCAGATACTCCGCGACGAAGCCCGCCAGCGCCGGCAACCCCAGCGATGCGAAACAGGCGGCGAGGTAGAGCGTACTTTCGACGGGCATGCGGCTGGCGACGCCGCCAAAGGCATCTATCTCGCGGGTGTGCGCCTTGTCGTAGATGACGCCGACGCAGAAGAACAGCATGCCGGTGATAGCGCCGTGCGAGAACATCTGGAGCGTCGCCCCGGTCAGCGCCACCTCGCGGAATCCGGACGCCGCCGTGCCCGCCGCCGCGGCCGCCGCCACGCCCAGCAGGACGTAGCCCATGTGGCTGACGCTGGAGTACGCGATCATCTTCTTCATGTCGCGCTGGACCAGCGACGCGCCAGCTCCCCAGAGCACGTTAATGGCGGCGAGTACACCCAGCACCGGGGCGAACTGCTGCGCGCCGTGGGGCGCGAAGCCCAGACAGATGCGGATAAGACCGTAGGCGCCCATCTTCAGGAGCACCCCCGCCAGCAGGACGCTCACCGCCGTCGGCGCCTCAGTGTGCGCGTCCGGCAGCCAGGTATGCACCGGCCACATCGGAATCTTGACGGCGAAGCCGGCGAAGAGCAGCAGGAAGACCGCGAGCGGTAGCGAGATGGACCCCGCGCCGAGCGGCAACTGGCCGATGAGCGTGCTGGCCGCGCCGGCGAAGTGCTGGTAGCGTGCGTCGGTGGCGCCTGTCTCCACGTAGATCAGGAAGATGCCGGCGAGCGTGAAGGATGAGCCGACGAGCGTGTAGATCAAGAACTTCCAGGCGGCGTATTTGCGCCGCGCGCCGCCCCAGATCCCGATGAGCAGGAACATCGGGATCAGCTCGACCTCCCAGAACAGGATGAAGAGGAAGAGGTCGAATGAGGCGAAGACGCCCATGACGCCCATTTCGAGGAAGAGCAGCATCGCCATGTAGAACTTGATGCGCTTCTCGATGCGCCAGGAGCCGATGACCGCCAGGAACGAGAGCAGACCGTTGAGGATGATCATCGGCATGCTCAGGCCGTCGGTCCCCAGCGCGTAACGCACCTGGAAGTGGAAGCCGCCGAGGTTCGTGTTGATCCACGGCACGTCAATGGACCACTGCGGGTGCATGACATCGCCGAAGCCGGAGCCCTTGCCAAGCAGGCCGAAGTAGAGCCACATGCTCAGCAGGAAGACGACGAGCGTGAAGCCGGCGGCGATCCAGCGCGTGAAGCGCTCCGGCGCGAGCAGAACGATGACTCCCGCCAGGAGGGGCAGGAAGACGATTGCTGTCAACATTGCGAGTGCCTTTCCCCTCTCGCTCTAGTGAATCGCGCCGACGGCGACGAAGAACACCAGCAGGATAATCATCGCGCCGCCGAAGATGGCCGCGCCGTAGTTCTGGAGCACGCCCGTCTGCGTGCGCCGGGTGATCTTGCCGATACCCAGCACGGAGCGCGCGGAGCCGTTGACGATGCCATCAATCACGTAGCGGTCGAAGAGCGCCGCGCCGTTGGAGAGACCGAATATCACGATCCTGATGAGGAACGTGTAGAGCTCATCCAGGTAGTAGCGATGGTAGAGCAGCGTGTAGATCGGCTTGCCGATGGGACTGGCGACCAGCGCCCTCACCCAGCCGGCGCCCAAACCGTAGGCGGTCCAGGCGACGACGATGCCAAAGATCGCGACGGCGACGCCGATGACGGTCAGCGTATCGAGCGCCGGCCCTGGGTGGTAGGCGACGGACGCGCCGCCGTTCAGGAACTTGGCGAAGCCCTCGTTCAAGCCGGCGAAACCCGCGAGACCGATCACGACGGTGACGGTGGCGAGGACCACGAGCGGCAGCCACATCACCCAGGGCGACTCGTGCGGATGCCCGTCGCCACGGTACTGGCGGCGTCCGCCCCAGAAGCCGAGGTACGCGCCGCCCCTGCCGCCGAAGGTCATGAGGTAGAGCCGGAACATGTAGAACGCCGTCAGGAACGCCGTGAACAGCGTCATCCCGTAGATCCAGTAGTTGTGGTGGTCGTAGGCCAGGCCGATGATCGGGTCCTTTGACCAGAATCCGGAGAACGGCGGCACGCCGGAGATCGAGAGCGTGGCGATCAGGAACGTCAACGCCGTGATAGGCATGAACTTCGCCAGCCCGCCCATCTTACGCATGTCCTGGTTGGCGACGGCGTGGATCACGCTGCCGGAGCCGAGGAAGAGCAGCGCCTTGAAGAAGGCGTGCGTGAAGAGGTGAAAGATGCCGACGGCGTTGGTGTCCGCGACGGAGAGGCCGGCGAACATGTAGCCAAGCTGGCTGATGGTGGAGTAGGCAAGCACGCCCTTGATGTCGTTCTGGGTGAGCGCGATGGTCGCCGCGAAGAGCGCCGTGAACGCGCCGACGTAGCCGACGACGGCCAGCGACTGTGGCCCCGCCGCGGCGGCGTAGATCGGGAAGAGGCGCGCGACGAGATACACCCCGGCGGCCACCATCGTCGCCGCGTGGATCAGCGCGCTGACGGGCGTCGGGCCGGCCATCGCGTCGGGCAGCCAGACGTGCAGTGGGAACTGCGCGGACTTGCCGACGGCGCCGCAGAAGACGAGAATCATCGCGGCGGTGATCGTGGCCTGATTGACGTGCTTGGTCGCCGTGTTCAGCGCGACGAAATTGAACGTCTGCGTGTTCACCCAGAGGATCAGGATGCCGATGAGGAAGCCGAAGTCGCCCAGGCGGGTGGTGACGAACGCCTTGAGCGAGGCTGGCGGCGGATAGGGCACCTCCGAGCCGGCAGGCGGCGGCGCGTGATAGAACCAGAAGCCGATCAGCAGGTACGACGAGAGACCAACGAGCTCCCAGCCGATGAAGAGGACCAGGAAGTTGGCGGCGAGCACCAGGATGAGCATCGAGACGGTGAAGAGCAGCAGCTCCATGAAGAAGCGCGCGTACCCCTGATCGCCGGCCATGTAGCCGACGGAGTAGAGATGGACGAGGAAGGAGACGCCCGTCACGACGACCAGCATGATCGCGGTGAGGTTGTCCACGTGGAAGTCAATCGAGTATTTGAGGCCACCGATGGTGAACCAGTTGTAGAGGTGCGTATCGGGCGGCGTCATGCCCTGGTCGCGGATGAATTGGATGAGGACGGCGATGGAGAGCGCGGCGGCGAGCCCCATCGCGACGATGCCGATGACGCTGCTCAGCAGACCCATGCCGGAGGTTGAGCCGCCGTGGCCACCATGCCCCGCGCCGTGTCCATCCTCCGCCTGTTCCTGTGACGCCTGGATCTGGTCGGGCGTCTGCTCGACGGGGCGCTCCTGGGATTGCGCGTGCGCCGACTGCGCGCCCGCGCCGTGCGCTGTTTCGGCCGGCTCACCCGGCTCGTGGCCGCCATGCCCGCCGACGGCAGCGGCGGCGTGAGCGTGCGAGCCACCCAGGAGCGTCTCCAGCGGGCGCGTGACGCAGAAGATAATCACCAGCGCGGCCAGCGGCAGGGCCGGGATCAACCAAACGAGTTTCACAGGGTCCATTGAGTCGCTCCGTTAGCGTTAGCGCCCACAAAAGAGCGCCGCGCACTCCGCGCGGCGCATGCGAGACCTACCAGCGCATGAGGTTGATCTCACCGACATCTATGGTATGGCGTCGCCGATAGATGGCGATGATCATCGCCAGCGCAACCGCCGCTTCGGCGGCCGCCACCGTGATGATGAAGATGGCGAAGATCTGGCCGGTCAGGCGCGTGCCCGTGGGCGCGTGGTTCGCCGGGTTCAGGAAGGCGGAGGCGTAGGCGACGAGCGTGATGTTCACGGCGTTGAGCATGATTTCGATGCTCATCAGGATCGAGACGGCGTTGCGCTTGCTCAGCGCGCCGAAGAGCCCGATGCAGAAGACAACCGCTCCGAGCACGAGAAAGTATTGCAGGCTGATCATCGCGCTACTCCTCACGACCGATCATTATCGCGCCGACGATCGCCACCAGCAACACGATGGAAGCGATTTCAAACGGCAGCACATAGCTGTAGTTGAACGGGCTATAGAGCAACTGACCCAGGCGCACCACCGTGCCGCCGGAACCGCCCGCGTTGGCGAGATTGACCGACGCGATTGGCGAGGCGAACGCCATCTGGCTGCTGCTGACGGCGTAGATGATGCCGCCGGCCAGCAAGACGCAGATGATGCCCGCCAGCCACCACTGGCCGCTGAATGGATTGCTGTTGCGGCCCATGCTGTTTTGAGTCAGCATGATCGCGAACAGGACCAGGATAGTTACCGCGCCCGCGTAGATCAGCACCTGCACGATGGCGATGAACTCGGCGTTGAGCAGCACATATATGCCCGCGGCGGCGCCGAAGACGACCACCAGGAACAGCGCCGCGTGTACGATGTTGCGCAGCATGACCACCGCGAGCGATGATCCGACGATCATCACCGACAGCACCCAGAACGCGACGGTCGAAAGGCCACCAACCATACGTGGGATTCCTCCACCGATATGAGGGGGCCGCACAAGGTCTACCGTGGTGGATGGAGGCAGGGCGTCACGCGGCCCGGAGCAGTACGCCATCACTGATTGTATCATCCGCTGTCAATTACAAAGGGGCGCTAACATCCCAATTTGCCTGGATTTGCGGCCCGTCCATGTCCGCGCGTCGCG
>DATEGV010000288.1:0-2705 GCA_035279925.1 Ktedonobacterales bacterium
CCAGTTCGGAGCGGAGGACCGCGCCGGCTCCGCCCGCGAGCCCGGCGCCCAGAAACCCGGCGCCGATGACCGGCGCCAATATTCCGGCGGACGCCACCCAGAGCAACGCGGCCAGCAGCGGCGTGTCCCAGAGTCGCGCCAAAGCCGTGTCGTCACGCGTGCCGAGGTATATCGCCACCGCATAGTAGAGGGCGCCAGCGAGCGCGGTCAGGACGAATTCGCCAAGGACCAGCGTGACGAAGAACACGTGCTTCGCGTTCGGCCCGAAAAGCTGGAGCAGGCGCGAGAAAATTGGCAGAGGAATGAGGATGGTGATACGGTCACCAAATAGCTCAGCCGGCGTCGGCAAGCCAGTCAGGAGGCGCAGAAGCAGCGCCGCCACCGTCGCTATCGCGCTCGCCAGCAACGCGCTGCCCCAGGTGAACCGAAACGACCGGCGTATAGCTGGCCAGAGCGACGCGCGCGGAGGTGTGCTGGTCGCGCGAGCGGTATGGTGTCGCACTTTCATGGTCTACGTGTCCTTGCTGGCGCGGGTCGCGCTCACTCGTCCGCAAATTGCTCGTCGCGTGATGCGCGCGCTCGCCGTTGGAGCGTTGGCGCCTGCGCGAGCAACGCCGCCGCCAGCACGAAGGCGTCGCCGACGCGCTGTAGCCCGACCCTCGCCTCGAAGTCCGCTCCCCGCGCGTAGGTTGGCTGGCCGCCCAGGCGCACGGGAGGGCGCTCGTCCAGGACACCCATACGCGCGAGATCGTCGCAAGCGGCGCGTGTCTCCGTTGTGGACCGCCCCAGCGCGCGCGCCAGCGATAGCGCCGTGATCGGTTGGGTGATCGCGGCCTGCTCCAGCACCATCACCGCGACAAGCGCCTCCAACTCGCGCCAGCCCAGGCGCACGGGTGATTCCCGCGCGGCGCCACGCTCGTCAACCACCACCTCCGGCAGGCGGGGAACGGCGCGCCCCAGCGCCAGCGCGCCCATCTCTTCGACCGGCCCGAGTGTATGCGCCAGCGCCCGGAAGCTCGGCAGCGCCCGCGCCAGCGCGGCCAGTGTCGCGCGCGAGGGGTTCAACGCGGTCGCATGGCCCGATTCGAGTTTGGAGAGGTACCCCTTCGACAGTCCGGTCGTGGCGCTCAATTCGCTCAGGCTGAGACCGGCCACTTGTCGCGCCGTCCGCAGGAGCCGGCCCCAATGGACCTGCCACTCGTTCGTTCGCGGCGCGTTGATGTCGGGATCCATGCGTGGTCGCCATCCCCCGCTATCTCTCATCACGTCCGCATACACTATATCGTGTACGTGAGATGGGTACAAGCGAACACCGTTTGGTGCGCTATGCGCAGCGGCCGGGGTAAGCGGTCGCCGCTCTCTAAACTTTCAGTCTTGACTGAACGAACTAAATAGATTATGCTTTGGACGCGAGCAGGCGATTCGCGTCCGCCGTCCCGTGAGGAGGCCGCAGCGTGAGAGATACCGATGAGACGGGCGACGAGCCACAGATCGCGCCGGACGTGCAGCAGTTCATCGAGAGCATGGGAGTCTACTTCGAGCGGTATGGGCTTGCACGCATTGGCGGCCGCATTCTCGGTCTGCTGATCGTGGCGGACCGCGCGCTCTCGCTCGACGATATGTCGCGCATGCTGCTCGTGTCGCGCGCCTCCGTTTCGACGAACATCCGCCTCGCCACCTCGACGGGGCTGGCCGAGTTGGTCACGCTGCGCGGTGATCGGCGCGACTTTTATCGCTTCGCCGGCGACGCCTGGACGCGCGGTCTCGTGGCCGATATGGAGGGAGTCGTGGCGTTGCGGCGGCTGGCCGAGCGCGGGCTGGAGGCGCTGGATCCGACAGACACTATCGCCCGCGAGCGCCTTGACGAGTTGACCGACTTCTGCAACTTCGTCGCGGAGGAGCGACGCGACCAGATCGAGCGCTGGCACGCGCGCCGGCTGGCAAAGCGCAATCGCGAACGCAGGTAGCCGCAGAGACGACATGGGAGGGGCATAGCATGGCATCCATCATTCAAGTGGACGGTCTGACCAAGAGCTACGGCGCGACGCGCGGGGTCAAAGGCGTGTCGTTCACGGTGGAGGAAGGCGAAGTCTTCGGCTTCCTTGGCCCGAACGGCGCTGGCAAGACGACGACGATTCGCCTGCTCATGGCGCTGCTGCGCGCGGATGCGGGCTCGGCGCGCATCGCCGGCCTGGATTGCTGGCAGCAGTCGGTGGCGATCAAGCGGCTCGTCGGTTACCTGCCCGGCGAGCTTGCCCTTGATCCCAACCTGACCGGCGGCCAGATCTTCGAATACTACGGGCATCTGCGCGGCGGCGTAGATCAAGCCTATCTCAAGAAGCTTATCGCGCGTTTCGATGTGGACCCCACACGCAAATTTCGCCGCTACTCCACCGGCAACAAACGCAAGGTGGGGATCATTCAGGCGTTTATGCACCTCCCACGGCTGCTCATCCTCGACGAACCTACCAGCGGCCTGGATCCGTTGAACCAGCAAGAGTTCGACCGCATGGTTCTCGAAGCCGCCAGTGAGGGTCAAACGGTGTTCCTCTCCTCGCACATCTTATCGGAGGTCGAGCAGACCTGCACGCGGGTGGCGATCATCCGCGACGGCGAACTCGTACGCCTGGGCGGGGTGGCGGAGCTGAAGGATATCAAGCGCCACGAGCTGACGATCACCTTTGCCGACACGGCGCCGACTGAAG
>DATEGV010000289.1:0-3337 GCA_035279925.1 Ktedonobacterales bacterium
TGCTCCGCGGCGACGATGGCGGCGTGCTCTACTATGGGAGCATGGAGGCCTGCGCGCCCGAACAGCTTGGCGATGGCCGCGTCGGCGCCTATACTGATGTGTATGCGCTCGGCGCGCTCACCTTTCGGCTGCTCACCGGCCGGCCCGTCTTCACGGCTGAATCCCCAGAGGCGCTGCTCGAGCAACACCTCTACGCGCAGCCCGTTCAACTACGCTCCGTTCGCGCTGGTCTGCCCGTCGCGCTGGATGGGGTGATCCAGACCGCGCTGGCCAAGGATCCCACCCGTCGCTTCGCCCAGCCCGGCGCCTTCGCGGACGCCTACCAGCAGGTGGTCGCGCCCAATAGCATGATGCGCGTCTCCTTCTCCGCCACCCCCGGTTCCGAGACCGCGCGCCCCCGCGCCAACCTCTCCGACCCGTCCCGCGCGCCCAGCCGCCCCCGTGGCTCCGGCGCCCTGCGCGCCCCCACCATCACCGCCCTCGACGCGCGTCCCGACGGCTCCACAGCGTCGCGACCCCTGGCAATTGACGCTCAGTGGATTGACGACGAAATGCTCGCCGCGCGGAAGCGCCGGAAACGATCCAAACGCGCCGTGTGGCAGGTAGCCGTCGCGGTGGCGCTGGTGATCATCGTCGCCGCGAACGCGCTATTTCTCTCCGGCGCGTTCTCACACAACAAAACCGCGATCGGCGCGGCGACCGGCGATATCGAATTTCTGGACAGTTCCTCCTCGACATCCGGCGCGACGGACGCCGTGCAGATCGTCCTGCGCAACGTGAGCGCGCCGGCGGCCGGCCACGCCTACTACGCCTGGATCATCAACCAGGCGGCGGAACAGACAGCGCCGCTCGGCCGATTGACGCCTACCAAGCAAACGTACACGCTGCGTTACGTGAGTCCGGCCGTTGGCGCGGGAGCGGGCGCCAACCTGCTGACCCTGGGCGATAAGATCGAGGTGACGCTCGAACAGGGGACTGTGGCCCTGCCGGTCGGTAAGGTGATCCTCAGCGCCACGTTCCCCCCGCAGGCCTTCGTCCATATCCAGCATCTGCTCGTCAGCTTCCCCACGACGCCCGGCAAGATTGGCCTGTTGGTGGGTGTCCTCGATCAGACGCAGGAGGTGGAGGCGCAGGCGACGCTGCTGCAAAACGCGGCCTCCGCCGCGAACGCCGCCGCTGTCCAGTGTGGCGCGCAGAGCATCCTCGACATCATCGAGGGCGCGCAGGGGCCGCACTACCGTCCGCTCAGCGCCGCCTGCCAGGCGCTGAATATCACGCTGACCGGCGATGGCTTCGGCCTGCTGGACGTCACGCAGGCGGACCAGAGCACGAACGCGGGTACGGGCTATCTTGACGGCGCCTCGGATCACGCCTCGCTCGCGGCGACGGCGCCCGATGCGACGCCGGACATCAAACTGCACGCGGGCCACGTCGAGATCGCCGTCGCCAACATCAAACGCTGGTTGCTGACGGCGGATCAGGACGCGCTGAAGCTGGCAGCCGCGCCCACGAACTCCGTCGCCGTCGCCGATCTGGTGGCGGTCAGCGACCACGCCTATCATGGTGTGAGCGTCAACGGCGATCAGACCATTGATCCGGTGAACGGCCAGGCGGGCGCCGTCACCGCGTATGAGCATGGCCAATTTATGGCGACGCTAACGCTGACGGCGGCGGCCACAAAGTGAGGATTGGGAGAGGTGGCTACGCCGGCTCGACCATCATGTTGTCCACGTAGCGCCACATCCAGTGCTGTCCCGGCTCGAAGGACCGCATGACGGAGTGGTTGGTGTCGTGAAAATGCTTCGTCGCGTGCTTGTTCTTTGAGGAGTCGCAGCAGCCGACATGCCCGCAGATCAGGCACTCACGCAGCTGCACCCAGCTATCGCCCGTTTTGAGGCAGTCTTCGCAGCCCTGCGCGCTCGGCGTCACGTCGCGTATCTCGGCCACATGCTGGCACGTCGCCATTGTATGCCCTCCTGGCGTCTTCGCTCGCGCCGACCGTTTCGGCGCTCCTTCAGGTTAAAGCGGTATTGCGCGAGAAGAGTCCTCATGCCCCGGAGTCGTCATCGCCTCCGCCCGAACAGGTTGCCACATCCCCCTGCCCCTTCCCCCTGCGGAGGGAAGGGGAGCCAGAGCAGAACCTAACCCCCTGCCCCTTCCCTACGAGGGAGAGGGGGAACTCGTTGAGCGGGCGCCGTCGTGTCCCACGAGAAGAAGGGAAGACGAGACGGCGGCGCGCCTACAGGCGAGGACGGTCTCAACTCATAGTGTCCGGTCGCTCTCGACTCCAAAGCGCGAAGCGAAACAACGCCATGTAACCCATGCGCTCGTAGACGGGGCGTCCCTCCGTGCTGGCGATGAGGAGCGCCGGAAGCGCCGGATCAGCCAGCGTCGCCAGCCAGGTCAGGGCAGCGCCGTAGCCCCGCCGGCGCGCCTCCGGCACGGTCGCCACCAGGGTGACGTTATTGACGCCCGCGGTGGCGAAGGTTGACGCGGCCGCGACGGGTTGGTCGCGCTCCCAACCAACCCACAGCCGGTATCGCTCGTCGGCCAGGATGCCCGCGCTGAACGCAGCGCCCGGCTCTTGAAGCTCGACCTCCCGCATGGAGAAACCCCTTACGATCGCGGTCTCGAACGCGCGTAGGCCCTCCTCGTCCCGAACCTCCTCGATCCGCAGGCCAGCCGGAGATGGCGGCGCCACGCCTCCGGCCGGGCGGAGCATCATCGGCTGATAATCATCTAGAGCCCAGCCGTGGGAACTCAGGTCGGGCGTCGGCCAGGGACTGAACAGGTGGACCGCGCCGGAGCGTCCTTCGTCGTCGAAGCCGTAGAAGTCGTCTAGCGCGGCTACGACCTCGGCCACGTCCTCCGCAAAGAGCGGGGCAAGCAACGTTGCGACATTGCCGCCAACCGATGGACGACCAATGTCAACCGCCGCGAGGTCGTCCCGTCGCAGGATACGGCCACCGAGCGGTGTTCCTTGTGCTTCGATTGACTGTGTCCAGTTGTCCAGGAAGCGGCGCAGCAGGGAGTCTGTGACTGGGATATCAGGTTCCCAGCCAGCCCGCAGGTTGGGATCGAGCGCCCTGATCGGCATCGCAAACCTCCTCGTTTCCCAATCGCGGCCGGAGACTGTGGCTACACGCTACTCGTGCCCTCCGCCCAGAAACGTATTGATCTGCTCGGCGAGGTCCGCGGACTGGATGATAGTGTAGTGGTTGACGTTGGGTATCTCGACGTAGCGGCTATGCGGCATTACCCGTCGCATACGCTCGGCTTCGGCCGCCGGCAGAATGAAGCCGCGATCCGGCCCGAGCGTGCCGACCGTCGCGCGGGC
>DATEGV010000290.1:0-18320 GCA_035279925.1 Ktedonobacterales bacterium
AGCGATAGCGCAAGATTGATACTCAAAGCCGTTACACCACCCGGGTCGCGTGAGGCCGTTGACGAGCCATGGCCGGCGCCTCAGATATGTCATTTTCAGACTGCGCGCGCGACCTGTCAAGCGACCTGGCACTCCCTGCCATGCCATCGAACGGCGTTGTATGGTACGATTGAAGCAGTTCTGCAGGCGCATAAAGACAGAGGAGCCGGCACATGCCCGCCACGATCAACGACAGCTTGAACCGGCCCCTGCGCGATCTGCGTATCTCTATCACCGATCGCTGCAACTTTCGCTGCGTCTACTGCATGCCCAAGGAGGTCTTCGGGCGTGACTTCGTGTTTCTGCCGGCGAGTCAGCTGCTCTCGTTCGAGGAGATAGCCCGGCTGGCCGGAGCGTTCGTTCGGCAGGGCGTCACCAAGATTCGCATCACGGGCGGGGAGCCGCTGGTTCGCCGCGAGATGGAGAAGCTCGTCGGCATGCTTGCGCCGCTGCCAGGACTGCGCGACCTCACGCTCACGACCAACGGCGCGCTGCTCGCCAAGAAGGCGACCGCGCTGCGAGAAGCTGGCCTGCGGCGTGTCACGGTCAGTCTGGACTCGCTCGACGACGCGATATTTAAGGCGATGAACGACGTGGACTTTCCGGTTGCGCGCGTGTTGGATGGCATCGAGGCGGCGCGCGCCGCCGGTATGGAGCCGATCAAGGTCAACATGGTCGTCAAGCGTGGACTCAACGACGACAGCATTGTGCCGATGGCCCGGCACTTTCACGGCTCCGGCGTCATCCTGCGCTTCATCGAGTATATGGACGTGGGCACGACGAACGGCTGGCAGCTTCGTGATGTCGTCCCGGCGGCGGAAATCACCGAACGCATCAACGCCGAGCTGCCGCTCACGCCTATCGCGGCGAACTATCCAGGCGAAGTCGCGCGGCGCTTTCAGTACACCGATGGTGGCGGCGAGATCGGCGTCATCGCGTCCGTCACGCAGCCATTCTGCGGCGCCTGCACCCGCGCGCGGCTCTCCGCCGAGGGAATGCTCTACACCTGCCTGTTTGGCACGCGCGGCCACGACTTGCGCACTCTCCTGCGCGATGGGGCGGCGGACGCCGACATCGAGGGCGCGATACGCGATCTCTGGACGGCCCGCGCCGACCGATACTCCGAACTGCGTACGCGAGCCACGCGGCCGCTTCACAAAGTCGAGATGTCCCATATCGGCGGGTGAGACCTCACGACGTAACAGAGTGAGTCGCCCGCGTGGCACCAAACGCCAGCAGCGCCTCCGCCGGCGAGGCCGCCCAGACGGCTCCGGATTCGGCGAGCGCGCGATACACCGCAGCCGCCCGCCCCGTGAAGTCGCGCGCAGTGATCGCCGCCCACGTCGCGTCCTCGTCGCCGTCCTCACTGGTCCGGGCGAGTCCGCGCGCCGGCTCGAATAGGATGATGGGCGTTCCCGCGCGACGAGCGTCCAATGCCGTCTCTAGCAGTGTGATGTTACCGTGACCAATCGGCATGGGGCAGATGACGCACGCCGCCGAGGCAAGCAGCCGCTCGCGCGCCGCCGCCAGTCCCTCCGGCGAGACAGGCGCGTACGGCGGCTCTACAATGCACAGATCGCTCAGGCGCTCCGCCAGTGCGCAATCACTGTCGCCGGTGTTGAGCGGACCCACCGTAAAGTGTACTCCGGCGTCCGCCAGCGCACGCATCATCAGCTCGCCGGCGCCGCCGCCCGCGAAGACATGAACCGCCGCGGGACGCTCGTCGCCCGTTGTGAGCGCTGCTTCGCCGTGGCTCGGCGGCATCACGCTCAGATGTTCCTCGCCGCGCAGAATCCCGATGCGCACCGGTGTCTCGTAGACCCGCGACAGCAACCCAGCGTCAAGCACTTCGCTAGGTGTACCGTCGGCGACAATCGTGTTGCGAAAGATCATCAGGCGCGGAAAATACCGCGACGCCAGATTGAGGTCGTGCAGCGCCGCCAGCACGGTAAGACCCCGTTCACGATTGAGCCGCCGCATGAGATCCAGCGTCTCGATCTGATGCTTGATGTCGAGGTGCGCCGTCGGCTCGTCGAGCAGCACAATGCCCGCGTCCTGCGCCAGAGCCAGCGCGATGAGCACGCGCTGTCGCTCCCCGCCGCTCAGCTCATTGAAGACACGATCCGCCAGACCCGCCGTATCCGTCTCCCGCAGCGCCTCGTCCACCGCCAACTGATCACCGGCGCGTGCGAGCCCCCAGGCGCCCATGTGCGGCAGCCGGCCCAACTCCACGATCTGACGCACGGTGTATGCGAACTGCACGCTGAAGTCCTGCGGAACCACGGCCATCCGTCGCGCAACCTCATCGCGCGACATCGTCCTCAGATTGCGCTCACCAAGGAGAATCTGCCCGCGTGAGGGTCGAAGGATGCCGGTCGCCAGTTTGAGCAGCGTAGACTTGCCCGCGCCATTCGGCCCCAGCAGCGCCACCATTTCCCCCGCCGCCACCCGCAGCGATACGCGCTCCACCACCGGCGCTTTCTGGTACGCGAAGCTCACGTCGTCGAAGGTGATGGCCTGATTCGTCGTGTGTCGCATATTGAGCCTTGTCGTCTACCAGCGGTAGGTCGCGCCGCTGCCGCGTAGCAGCGCGAGAAAGAATGGACCGCCGACCAGCGCGGTGACGACGCCGAGCGGAATCTCCGACGGCGCCACCACTCGCCGGGCGATCATGTCCGCAACCACCACAAAGAGCGCGCCGACCAGTGCGGACGCCGGCACCAGCAGGCGGTGGCGCGGACCCAGCGCGATTCGGCAGACATGCGGAGACACCAGGCCGACGAATCCGACGAGGCCGCTGATGGAGACAGCCGCCGCCACCAACAGCGACGCGACGGCGACAATCAACAGCTTCGTGCGCTCGACGTGAACGCCGAGGTGCGCCGCCATCTCCTCGCCTAGCGCGAAGGCGTCCAGTGCGGGCGCGAGCCAGACGCCCGCCAGCGTTCCCGCCAGCACCAGCGCCGCGATGATCCGCGCCTCCGCCCAACTCTGCACATTCACCCCGCCGGAGGTCCAGAGATAGAGTGAGCCGAGGCGCAGCGCCAGGCGGCTATCCAGCGTGATGAGCAGCGTCTGTCCAGCGGCAAGCACCGCGCTGACCGCGACACCCGCGAGCAGCAGGGTGACGACGGGCGTATGGCCGCGATGCGTCGCCAACCGATACACCAGCGCCACGGCGAGCAGCGCGCCGACAAACGCCAACGCCGCCACCATCCCAAATCCGAACCACTGCATTGCGAAGAAGCCGGGGATCGCGAACGCGATCGTGGCTCCCAACGCCGCGCCCGCGGACGTGCCCAGCAGCAGTGGGTCCGCGAGCGGGTTGCGTAATAGTCCCTGAAAGAGCGTCCCGGAGACGCCGAGTCCGGCTCCGACCAACGCCGCGCCGACAACGCGGGGCATGCGCACGCGCAGCAAGATCACCTGCTCGTAGGCCGGCCACGACGCGCGGAAATGGAACAGATGCGTCTGGTTGAGCAGAATCTTTGCGGTGTGGACAGGTGAGATCGCCACGGAGCCAATGGCGCCCGCCAGCACCATCGCGACGGCCAGCGCCACCGTCAGCGCGACGAGCGGATATGCGCGCCAGAGGCTGGTCATGCGCGCCACGCCCCACTTGGGCGATTGCGCCGGGAGCGCCTCTGACGCTGGCGTTGCCCCGGTGTCGGGAGCGTTCAGGGCCGGACCGCTCCGCTTTTCTGTGACCTCTGCCATGTGTTGCGTCTCCGTGTCGGCAGCAGCGCCGTCGGAACGGCGGCTCCGCGAACCAGGGCAGATCAGGCTCCCGCCGGGAACAGATCCGGATGAAGCACGGCGGCCAGCTTTTCAAGTCCGTCTACCAGGCGCGGGCCGGCGCGCTGCGTGTAGTCCGTGCCGATAGCGAACACGCGCTTGGCTTGAACTGCCGCGATGCCGCTCCAACCGGTCCGTGAATAGACTGCCGCCAGACTGCCGCCGTAATTCGGATCCTCAGTCAAGACGATGACTTGCGGATTGGCCCGTATGATATCCTCATCACTAACCTGTGGGTAGCCGCCGCCACCGGTGTTTGACGCGAATATGTTCGTTCCGCCCGCGTCTCGAATGAGCTCATCTCCAAAAGAGCCGCCGCCGAAGACGTACGGCTTGCCAGCGGTGGTGTCGTCGGCCTCCATATAGACACTGACCTTGGGCGCCCCCGCGACCTTCGCCTTGACGACGTCAATGCGCTTCTGCAGCGACGTCACCAGCGTCGTCGCGGCGGAATCCGCGTGGACGAGCTGGCCAATCAGGCGTATCTCGACGAGAGATTTCCCAAGGTCGCCCACCGGCAGATCGAAGACGGTAATGTGCGCGTTGATGAGCTGCTTGTCGGTCGCGGCGGTCTCGCCGCCATAGCTCAGGACGAGGTCCGGGGTCATGCCGATGATCTGCTCGACATTCGCCTCGCCGTTAGCGTTGGTGATCTTCGGCTTGGCCGCCATGTCGGCCGGATAGTCAGTGTAGTAGTCCACCGCGACCACACGCGAGCCGATGCCCAGCGCGGCGAGGATCTCGCTGTCGGTGGGGCCAAGGGAGACGATGCGCTGCGGCGCCCGCGCCGGGATGGTGATGGCTGTGCCGTTGGCGTCCTTGGTGATGACCGGCTGCGCTGGCTGCTTTGCCGCTGACGACGGCGAGCCGCAGGCCACCAGCGTGGCGGCGAACGCGCAGAATAGGGTGAGTGTGGTCGCCAGTCGCGAATGGGATCGTGCGTCCATAGGAGGAGACACCTCTCGAATCGGTGCGGGTCGAGCGCGGCGCCACGGCTATATACCCGGCAAGAATGACAACAGTGACCACCTCCTCGCCGCATGAGCGCAAAATAAAGCGCCCTCTCTCTCCAACGGAAGAAAGAGGGCACAGCGCGATGCGGTGCTCTTCTCCTCTTGGCGCGAAGGACATGAGCATGGGCGGCGAGGTCGGTCTCCTGGCTTTCAGGCGCCTGGTCCGTCGTCAGCCGTTTCGCCGCGGGTGGCGAAGCTGAGAGCTGGCAAGCGGCTCAGTGGTCTGGCCTTCCCACCGGAGAGTCCGGCAGTGGCCCCATGTCCAGTACATGGCGAAGACTGAGCGCATCCTGAATACAGTGGCGCGTCCGCATCGGCTTTACACCGATTTCCCTGGCCGTGCGTTGCTGGCACGGCCCCCTCGCGTCCAGTAGATTCGGTTGTCTAGGGCCAGAGTATACCGCTGTCATCCGTCAGCCGTCAAGCGCCGCCTTGCCATTGCTCGCGTGCTCATCGAACGAGGTGTGGCCACGCTGCCACGGCCAGCACGATCAGTGGTGAGACCAGCAGCGCCGGCAACATATTCACGACGCGCAGATCGCGAATCTTGAGCAGCTTCAGCCCGATCGCGACGAGGATGAGACCGCCCGCCGCCGTCAGCTCGACGATAGTCTGTGGGTTCGCGTTCAGCGCGGGGGCCAGCGCGTGCGCGCCAAGGCTGATCGCCCCCTGATAGATCAAGATCGTGCCGACGGAGAGCAAGACGCCCCATCCGAGCGCCGCGCCGAACGCCAGCGCCGCGAATCCGTCGAGCGTCGCCTTCAACGCCAATTTGGTCACATCGCCGTTCAGCCCATTGTCCAACGCGCCGATGATGGAGAGCGGACCGACGCAGAACACGAGACTCGACGTGACAAACGCCTCACTCAGCGTCGAGCCTTCCTTCGCGAGCCGGCCCTGCAAGCGGTCGCCCAGGGCGTTCAGTTTGCCTTCCAGGTTGGCCGCCTCCCCAATGACAACTCCCAGCAGCAACGCTCCCAGCAGGATCAGCGGATTGCCCTTGTTCACCGCGTCATCCAGGCCGATCAGGACGGTGAACAGCCCCAACACGCCAAACAGGCTATCGTGCAGCCGCTTGGGCAGCCGGTCTCCGAGCAGCGCGCCGCTCACCCCGCCGACGGTGACGGTCCCGGCGTTGAGCAGCGTCCCGTTCACGGCTCCCAAAAGCTGCACACTCCGCTCCCTTCGCCAGGTGGTCGTCGTCCGCTCGCAACCGCATTCAGCAGCGGTCAGTTCTCATCGGCGCGTCACCTGATTATAATGGAGAGCGGCTCACGTGTGCATCGCGGACCACGTGTACATCGCGGAACGCAAATAATACCTTCGGCGGGAGGCGGCATGGCAACGCCCGATACGCGCTTCATCCCCGCGTACGCGAAGATCAATCTCTCGCTAGAGGCGCTTCGGCGACGCGAGGATGGCTACCACGACCTCGCCTCCATCATGCAGACTATCAGCCTCCATGACACACTGCGCATGCTGCCCGCCACCAACGAATCGGTTGACTGTGTCTGCGATGTGGAGACGTTAGCGACCCAGGACAATCTTGCCGTGCGCGCGGCGCACCTCGCCCGGTCGCTGCTGTCGTCGGACGCCGAACCGGGTCTGCGTGTCGAACTCCACAAAGAGATCCCATTTCAAGCAGGCCTCGGCGGCGGGAGCAGTGACGCCGCGACCGTCCTGGCCGTCCTCAATCGGCGCTGGCGTCTGGGAATGAGCGCCGAAAGTCTGGAGCTCGCGAGCGCGAAGCTTGGCGCGGACGTGCCGTTCTTCATTCGCGGCGGTACCGCCAGCGTCTCCGGGATAGGTGAGCGGGTGAGCGCATTGCCCGACATACCGCCACTCTGGATCGTGCTCGCAATGCCGCCCGCGCGCGTTTCCACCCCGCTGGTCTTCAAAGCGCTGACGCCAGCGGACTTCTCTACCGGCGAGCACACGGCGGCGCTGGAGCAGTTGATTGGCCGTGGCGACGCGCTTGACACGCGGCATATGGTCAATAGCCTGGAAGCGCGCGCGTTCGAACTGTTCCCCGCTATTGCCCAGGCGCGGGATGCGTTGCTCCAAGCAGGCGCGCCCTTCGTCCGCATGAGCGGGAGCGGGGCAACACTCTTCGCGCCGTTTCGCGAACTGGCTGACGCGGCGCGGGTCGTCGCCAATGCGCGTGAACAAGGGCTCACTGTCCAACTTACCCACACGGTTGGTCGGGATGAAATCGCCCACTCACGGAGCGTGGTGAGTGAACCGACGGAGGAGTCGCCGTGCGCATCGTGATCGCGCACTCGCGACTGACCGGCCTGGGCGGCGGCGAACGCTGTACGCTTGAACTGCTCCGCTACCTCGCCAAAGACCACGAGGTCACGCTGTGGACGGGCCGGCAGGCGCTCGATGACACCTATTCTGAACTCGCGGCATATCCGCGTCGGGAGCTCTCGCCCGCGGAATGGTTGACCGCGCGCCCAGCCGCTGATGTCGTCGTCGCTCAATCGTACGGGGCCTATCTGCTGGCGCTGCGCCATCCGCGCGTCATCTGCTATCTGCACACCATGCGTTCGCGATACCTTACCGGCGGCAATCGTCCTGATCTTGCGGCGCGGCGCTGGCTGGATCACCGCGCGCTGCGACGGGCCTCGCGCCTGCTCACCAACAGCCACTTCACGGCCAGTCTCGCCGAACGGCGCTATGGACGAATCGTTGAAGTCATCCCGCCAGGCGTGGATGAGATTCTGCTGGACCAGCCCGCGCGCGTCGGCGACTACGCGCTCTACGTCGGCCGGCTCGCGCCCGAAAAGGGACTTGAACGCCTCCTGGCCTGGTCACGCGGACTGCGGGAGCCGCTGCGGATCGTCGGCGACGGCCAGCCTGACTACGTGCGTCACCTCCGGTCACTCGCGGCGCCACAAGTCGAGTTCGTTGGCCCGCTCACCGGGATCGCGCTGATTCGAGCCTACGCTGGCTGCCGGTTCTTCACGTTCACCCCACACGCGGAGGAGTTTGGGATGGCGGCGCTGGAGGCGATGGCGGCGGCGAAACCAGTCATCGCTTCCGCCGAGGGTGGCACACCCGAACTGGTTCACGATGGCGTCACCGGCTTTCTCGTCAGGAGCGCGGCCGAGTTTGCCCACGCCGCTGAGCGACTTGAAGCGGACGACGCGCTCTGCCAGCGGATGGGCCAGGCCGGTCGTGACGTGGCGCGCGCATACACCTGGGACGGTTTTGCGTCTCGCATCGAGGTTTTCTGCGCTGAGATCGCGGCCTACACTCCTTCCATGCGCCCGTCTTGCGGTGAGTTTGGCCGCGCGGAGTAACCATACGGGCGACCTGCTCGTGATATACTCAAGGCTACGCTTTGACCCTATGACGAGAGTACGGGACAGCAATACGTGACGACGGGAAACGCCTCTGGCTGGCCATCTGAGAACGACGAGCGGCCCCTCGACGCCGAGTACGACACGCGCGCGGCCATCGAGCGGCGCGGCGCGAATATGCTCAAACGGCGCGCGAAGCGTCGGGCGCAACGCGGCCTCCGATGGGCGCTGGCAGCGATCGGTTGGCTCACACGCACGCCCGCGTCCGACGGGCCGGAGTTGCGGGCAGGCAATCCAGCGATCCGGCGCATACTGGTTGTGCGCGTAGACCTTATCGGCGACGTCGTGCTCTCGCTGCCGGCCGTGCGCGTGTTGCGCCGCGCCTACCCCGACGCGCGCATTGATATGCTCGTGCTGCGGTCGAGCGCGCCGATTCTCGCCGCTGAAGGCGATCTGGTCGCACAGGTCATCCCATACGATCCCGGCGTCTGGCGGCGTCCGGGCGGGGTCCTCAAAGTTGGAGCCTGGCGAGATGCCCTCGCGCTGATCCGCCGGCTGCGAGCCGCTGACTATGACCTCGCGGTCAGTATCTCCGGGGATATCGGCTCGATTCTCACCCGGCTCAGCGGCGCACGGCGGCGTGTTGGCTACGCGGACGAGGCGTACGGTCACTTTCTCACAGATACGCTGCCCGGTGGTCGCTACAAGCGCCACCAACACGAAGCGCGCTACGTGCTCGACCTCGCGCGGGCGGCGGGCGGCTTCATCCAAGCCGGCGACGAACAGCTCGCCCTCCATGTGCTGCCCGAGGCTGAAACTGGCATACGGCGTCTCTTGTTGGAGGCGCGGCGAGGCCGTGGTTGCGCGGGTCCAGTCATCGCGCTGCACGCCGGCGCTCGTAACGGTCAGGCGAAACGCTGGCCGGCCGGCCACTTCGCCGCTCTCGCGGATCGGCTCGTCCGCGAGTTTGACGCGCTCGTCGTGCTGACCGGTGGCCCGGCGGAGGAACCGATCGCGCGGCTGGTCCAGCGCCAGGCGACGGCGCCCATTCTCGATCTCGTCGGCAAAACGACCTTACCCGAGCTTGCCGCGCTATTGGCCGCGAGCGACCTGCTCGTGACCGGGGACAGCGGCCCGATGCACATCGCCTGCGCCGTCAACACGCCTGTCGTCGCGCTACACGGCCCAACTGATCCTGCCCTCAGCGGTCCCACGGATCCCCGTGCGCTCGTCCTGTGGCGCCGCCTGTGGTGCGCGCCCTGCTACGACGCCAGCGCTACCGCCGAGTGCCGGTTTGGCAATCCAGTCTGCATGAAGAGCCTGGGGCCAGACCTCGTGTTCGCGGCCGCGCGCCGCCAACTACTGCGGCGCAACCCCGTGGCGCACGAGACGCTGGAGGCTACGAGCCATGCGCTGCCCACCTCCTGAACTCTTGCCCGCTTCCGTAAGCCTGGGCAGGCAGCCGCGCATCCTCGTCGTGAAGCTGGCGACGCTGGGCGACCTGCTACTGGCGACGCCGCTGCTACGCGCGCTGCGCGAGCGCTACCCGGACGCTGAGCTCGACGTGCTGACGACTCACGGGTCGGCTCCGCTGCTGACCGAATCGCCCCTCGTCAACCGCGTGATCGCGCTGGATAAATACCGCTTCGACAGCCTGGGAAGCGCGCTGTCCCAACCCGGCCCCCTGGCTCCCGTTGCCGGACAACTGCTCGCGCTGCGCCGGCGACGCTATGACGCGGTCGTGCTCGCGCACCACCTGACCTTGCCCGCCGGGCGGCTCAAGTACCGGCTTTTGCTCACGGCGCTGCGTCCACGCATCTCCGTCGGTCTGGACAATGGACACGGCGCTTTCCTCGATCTGCGTGTACCAGACGGCGGCTTCGGGCGCTCGCATGAGGTGGAGTACGGACTGCGGCTGGCGGCCGCGCTGGACGCGCCTCTGGCATCGGAGGCGCATGCGCCGGACGCTCGCGATCTCGGTTGGGCCAGCGCGCCGCCCGAACGTAGGACACTTGCCCACCCACCACGTATCGCGCTGCACCCTGGCAGCGGCGCCTATAGCGTTGCTCGCCGCTGGCCGGTCGAGCGGTTCGCGGAACTGGCCCGCCAGCTGCGCGATCGCTTAAATGCGGAGGTAGTTGTGGTCGGCGGTCCTGACGAGGACCATCTCACCGCGCACCTGCTGGAGCTGCTTGGGCGGCCGCGCTGGGCCACCGCGCAGACCGGAGCCGCGACCCCACGCGGACTGGCCGAACTGCTCGCCACCTGCGACATGTTGGTCGGCAACGACTCATTTCCGATGCACCTTGCGGTCGCGCTGAACATGCGGACTGTCGGCGTATTCGGCCCGACCAACGCCCGCGCCTGGGGACCGTACGCGCGACATCCGGACCAAGCCGCCTACATCCGGCGGACAGACTTGGCGTGCAGCCCCTGTGTGTATCGCGGCCATGCGCTCGGGACACCGGCCGGCTGCCCAGAACGCCCCTGTCTCACGGGATTGCCGGCGTCCGCGGTTCTGCGCGCGGCTTTACGTTTGCTTGACGAGCGACGGGCCGGCTAAAATTGCCGATCTCGACCTCAGGCGCCTCGCGCCGAATGCGCGCGATCATCGCTTGCATGCCCATCGGCTGGCCGGCCGGCCGCGGCAGGCGCGGCAGCAGCACCTCCGGGTCAATGTTGAGATTGCGGAGCTGGACGAGCCGCACTCCTGACTCATGCAGGAAGGCGATCAGCGCCTCGACTTCATCCTCCGCATCAATCAGCCCCGGAAAGCAGAGCAGGTTGATCGAGGTGTAGACGCCGGCGTCGCGCGCCAACTGGAGCGAACGCTTCACATCGGCGAAGGTGTATCCCAATGGCCGATAGTAGGCGTTGTACGTCTCAACACGCGCGGAGATCGTGCTGGCGCGCAGCATGTCAAGTCCCGCGTCGTAGAGCCGCTGGAGCGCTCGTGGGCTGCTAGCGTTGGTGTTGATGTTGATGACGCCAGCGTCGGTGTGGGCGCGCATCGAGCGAATCGCCTGCTCGATGAGACGCGCCTGAAGCAGTGGCTCGCCCTCGCAGCCCTGTCCAAAACTGAGGATCGCCTCCGGCGCGCTCCGCAAGTGCTGGACGCCTACGGCGACGATCTCATCCACGCTGGGTACGAAGAGCAGGCGATCCTGCGGCGAGATCGGCATGTCCTCGTCCTGTTTCGAGATGCAGCCGACACAGCGCGCGTTGCAGCCCGGAGACACCGCCACCGCGGCCTCCCAACGGCCGTAGAAGAGGTTGCTCGCCGTGGGACAGTGATAATCCAGCGCGCAGTGCGCGTGCTGCCGCAGCACTCGATTCTCCGGGTCCTCCGCGAGCCGCTTCCGCACCAGTCGCTCGAGGTGGTCCGCGTTGAATCTGCGCGGCAGCCAGTGGTCGGGATCGTCCGTGCGCGCGGCGGCGACGTAGAGTTCACCGCGCCAGCCCGCGACCGCCGCATAGCCGAAGAAGGGCAGGTCCGCCGACTCCGGAGTTTTCTCGTAGGCCGGCAGAAGAGTGCGCGTATAGCCAATTGGCAGCAGCGCGGCGAGCGCCCAGGCGCCATCCTGTAGTACGACTCGCTCATCAGCGGCGTTCGCACCCACCGCGAGACGCTGGGGAAGCATAGACAGGGTTGCGCCGTCCGGCAACGGGACAAGCTCATCCAGCGACAATCGCCGCCCGGAGAAGTCCATCGCGCGCAGGGAACGGCGCTCGCCCAGGTCGCCCTCCGGCGTGCTGAAGACGACATACGGCGCCGGTTGATCGGTTCGCATCAGTAGGGTAACTCCGCTTCCGGCAGCAGGACGCCGGCCTCTATGGATGGATCGAGGTTGGCGCGCTCCATCGTCCGCTCGAAGACTTCGGGAACCTCAACGGACTCCGCGATTTCCGCGCCACCTTCGCTCGCCGCCTCGTAGATAATGCTGACAATGACGTGCGTTCCCAGTACGGACTGGGCGAAGCCGGCGATGCGTGGCTCCTCGGCGCGCAGCCACTCTGAGATCATTTGCTCGAAGAGACTCAGGTCGTCACCGACCGTCTGCGAGCTAAACAGTTTGTACGCCGTCATCGCGCCCTCCATGCGCCCGTTAGGCGCGGCGTCTGCCTTCGACGAGCGCGAACAGCGAACGCCAGACGCCAAGGAACACCGCGTTCGCGATCAGGATAACGATGGCGAACGAGAGCGGCAGCTTGTGGTCTGGTCCGAACGCCCACCGCAGCAGCGCCGCCGCAGGCCACGCGCAGAGCCACGCCAGCTCCGTCCGCGTCAGCATCGCCTTGAGCGAGGCGGTCTTCGCGCGGCGAAACGCGCCCACGAAGGGCGACACCGCGAACCATCCGGCGGCGAATGGCGCGGCCGTCGCCAACGTGACGCCGATGGCGGAGAGGCCCGACGCCTCGTTATGCGAGTGGCGCCCGACCGTCGCGAACACGACGAACGAGAGCGCGTCGCCAGCGACGAGCGCACCCACGCGCAGCCAGGTGGGCCGCGCCGCGACAGTTGATGAGGCGACCGGCTCGCCCGCGACAGGTAACGTTTCGCGCATGATGCCCCTACTTGATGATGCCCGCAATGGCGACGACGATCGCCAGATGCACGAGCATAGTGATCAAAAACAGCCAGAAGAATAATCTGAACCACGCGCGGTCGCTCATCTGGCCGAAGTTCGCGCGCCGCGCCTGCGGTGTGCGTTCCGTGGCCACCATGCCGACGGCGACCCGCAGGCGAGTTCCCCCACGAACCGGCGATTGGCGTAGTTCCTCGTGGACCGCGTTGTTGCACTCCGCGCAGAGCGTCCACGAACCGCGCGGCTCTGGCACGTCGCCGGTCTCCTCAACAAAACAGATATTCTTGCCGACCCGGCGCGCGCAAATATCGCAGCGAATCTGACGATCGCTTCCAATGGCGCTTTGCGCGTCCCGCACGCCCTCATTGGCGCTATCCACACCAAGCGTCGGTTCCATGCTTGGCCAGTCCCTTCACGCAAAACGCGCCACCCCAGGCGGAGAGATCTCTGCCGAGATGGCGCGCCGGTACTGCGTCATTATAGCAGGTACAGCACGCTGAAGAGGATCACCCAGACGACGTCTACGAAGTGCCAGTACATTTCAACGGCGTTGACGGCGAAGTGGCGATCTTTCGTGAAGTCGCCGCGCGCGGCGCGGGCGCCGCAGACCAGGATGAACAGCACGCCGGCGGTGACGTGCGCCCCGTGGAAGCCTGTCAGTACGAAGAACGTCGAGCCGAAGGCGCCGCTGCTCGGCGAGAACGCGGCGTGGGTGTATTCGTACGCCTGTCCGCTGAGGAAGATCGCCCCGAGGAGGGCCGTCAGCAGCAGGCCGCGTGTCAGATTCTTGCGGTTGCCTCGACTGATCGAACGCGCGGCCCAGTGCATCGGGAAGCTGCTGCTCAGCAGGATGACGGTGTTGATGATCGGGATGGTGCGCTCGAAGGCGATGTGCGTATAGGGCGGGGGCGGCCACTGCCCCGCGTGGACGCGCAGATAGAGATAGCCCGCGATCAAGTTCGCGAAGAAGACCGCCTCGGACGCG
Organism: Ktedonobacterales bacterium; assembly: GCA_035279925.1. Taxonomy (GTDB): domain Bacteria; phylum Chloroflexota; class Ktedonobacteria; order Ktedonobacterales; family JADMIN01; genus DATEGV01. Next base: position 13,724 of record DATEGV010000290.1, read on the forward strand.
ATGAAGAAGATCATGCCATACCAGCCGAGGGTACGGTGGTGGGCAAAACTCTCTTCGCGCGCTTCGGTTGCGCTGACGACGGTGCTCATACGGTACGATACCTCTTCCCCGGTGAGTTAGATCGGCTCCAGTCCCCAGCCGATCATACAGATGAAGGTCAGGACAAGCCCGATTCCCACGAGGATCACCGTCCCTATGGTGGGAAGGATCGTGCCCCAGAGGACGAAACTGCCAAGGCCCAGTGTCGCGGAGGCTCCCAGAAACAGCGGCCAATAGCTCGGCCCGGGGAGATGCGGGCCGACGTGCTCCTCGATGGCGGCCGGGGCCACCGCGAAGGCGGGCTCCGCGACGGCAATCGGACGCTCGATGACGCGAACGTTGGGAGTGAAGCCGATCTCACGCATCAGCCTGTTGGCCTCGTCGAGGTCGCCAATATCATTGCGCACCAGCAACGACTTGACGTTCTTGAAGACCCAGAACTGTTCCGCGTCCAACGACTTCGCCAGAGCGTCGAGTTCCCCGTCGTGGCGCACGAAGGTGGCTGTCGCCCCTCGCGCGTGGGAGTAGACTACCTCATAGTTCTCGGGCATGCCGCCGTCTCCTCATTATCTTCACTCACGCCCATCCCATGATGGACGATCCGCGAGCGCCAATGCGTCTCGTATTTTAACACCAAGCGCGCCAGCAAGCTAGAGCGCCATTACTCCTGTGTCGCCGGCGTCACCACGCCCTGATCCCGCTCCTCCACCAGCGCGCGTACCGTGTCAAGCTCGGTGCGTATCCCGCGCATGCGCAGGGCGATCCACCCAATATAGGTGAGTAGCCCCAACCAGATGACCGCATAGGCCACCACCAACACCGTGTTGCCGTGCATGAGAATCGCCTCTATTCTAGCTCGACGCGAGCGCGCAGCCGCTGCGCCACACTCTGCGCGCGTTGCATTCGATACACCAGGAGCATCAGAAAGGTGAACAGCAGCGTAAAGGCCAGCACCGCCACCAACAAGGTGCTGACGACGGAGGCCGGCGCCTGCGCCGTCTGACCGAGCGGCACCTGATAAGATGGATGCAAGGTGCGCCACCACGTGACTGACAGGTAGTCAATCGGCACATCTACAAAGCCAATGATACCGAGGACCGCCGCCGCGCGCGCCCCGCTCTCCGAGCGTCCGGTGTACGAACGCAGGAGCAGGTAGCCAACGTAGATGAACCAGAGGATCAGCGTCGTCGTCAGTCGCGCGTCCCATGCCCACCACGTTCCCCAGATGATGTGGCCCCAGAGCGAGCCGGTGATAAGCACCAGCGTCGTGAAGACTGTTCCGACCTCCGCCGCGGCGCGCGCGATCCAATCCCAGCGTTCGTCCCTGCGCCAGAGGTACGCCACGCTGGCCAGGAAGACCACGAAGAACGCCAGGAACGCGATCCACGCCAGCGCGACGTGAAAATACTCGATACGCTGGACGTCGCCCTGGAGCGCGTCGGTCGGCGCATACTTGAACGCCATCCAGACGGCGGCCAGGACCGTCACGACCGTCGCGGCCGCCAGGACGTACTCACCGTAGCGTTGGACCGGCCGCCACGCCGCGAAGGCGTACGGGCGCGCCGGCCGCCAGACCGCCGCGACAGTCCGCCAGGCCGGCCGCAACCAGCGTGGCAGCGACTGATCGAGCGGCGGGCTCGTTGGCGTCCCCGGACTCTCTTTTGCAACTTGCATAGCCGTCTACTCCTCGATCACATAGGGAAACGTGATCGCCGAGATGCTCAGAAAAATGACATCGAACGCGATCAACAAACCAATCCACGGCGGGTCGTTCGGTACCGGACTGACCAACGCCTGGCTGGCTTTTACGGCGCCAATCACCACGGGCACGATCAACGGAAACACAAGCAGCGGGAGCAACACCTCACGCGCGCGGGTGTTGGCCGCGACAGCGGAGAAGAGCGTCCCGACCGCCGCGACGCCGAGGGTTCCCAACAGCACAATCGGCACGATCATACCGGTCAGAATGGGCAGACTATAAATGGCCGCGAAGACCGGCACAGCGATGACCTCGACGACCCCGATAAAGATCAGGTTGCCCAGCAGCTTTGCCAGGTACAACGCCTTGCGGTCAACCGGGCAGAGCAACAGGCGGTCCAGCGAGCCATGTTCCTGCTCCGCCGCCATCGTGCGCCCAAGTCCCAGCATGCTGGCGAAGACGAACGCGATCCAGAGCGCGCCGGGGCCGACCGCCGCCACGTTATCCACGCGCAGATCGAACGCGAAGTTGAAGACGACGAGGACCAGCACCGCGAACATCGCCATAGAGACCCAGACCTGGCGGGCGCGCAGCTCGCAGCGCAGGTCTTTCCAGATGATCGCGAAGGTCTGCTGCCAGAAGGCGCGCGTGTCGTTCATCATAGCGCCCGCCTTCCCGCGCGCGTATACCAGGCGCGCACCGCGTCCACTGTCAGGTCGCGCGCCGGACCCATGTGCGCGACGCGCCCGCCGACGAGTACCAGCGTCGTGTCGCTGAGCGCAAGGCCGCGCTCAAGGTTGTGCGTCGTGAAGATGGTGGTCAGGCTGTCGGCGCGTTCACGTATCAGTTCCGCGAGCAGCGCGTTGGCGTCGTCGTCGAGGCCGGTGTCCGGCTCATCCAGCAGCAGCAGGCGCGGCTCATGCAGGATGCCGCGCGCGAGCGCCAGACGCTGCGTCTGACCACGAGAGAGTGTGCGTACGCGCTGATTTGCCTTGGCCCTCAGACCGACGCGCTCCAGCAGCTTGCCAGCGCGTTGCGCGCCGTCGCGCAGGCCGTACATGCGGGCGAAGAACAGCAGATTCTCGCGCGCCGTCAGCTCGTCGTAGAGGTGCGGCTGGTGGCCGACATAGCCGACAACGCGACGTACATCGTTGGCCTCGGTCACGACATCCAGCCCCTCGATCTCGACTCGGCCCGTACTCGGTTTGGCGAGCGTCGCCAGGATGCGCAGTAGCGTCGTCTTGCCGGCGCCGTTCGGTCCGAGCATCGCCACCCTGGCGCCTACAGGAATGGTGAGGGATATGTCACGCAGGGCAGGGCGCAGATCGTAGAGTTTGCCGGCGCGCGTGACCGCGACAGACATCGGAGTCGCTTGCGTGTGCGGCGTCTCGAACGACAATGGTGAAACGAGTTGCGCGTTCATCGCCCGCCTCCCGTCTCAGCGTGTGTCGGCGTCGGCGTCGCTCGTTCCACATCACCCGCCGTCGTCGTGTCGCTCTCGGAATCATTCGGCTCGGCCGCCTGCGCAATGGCGGTGTCGGATGGAGCCAAGTCTGCCGGCTGACGAGCGACATGGGAACGAGTGGGTGTTGTGTCCGTCGCGATCAAGGCCCGCAGTTGCGCGCGCACCTCGCCGGAGCGCACCCGGAACGCCGCATCGTCCAGCTTGCCCGCGTCGTGGCTCGCCTCCACACTCAAGAGTTCGCGCAACAGGCGTCTGCGCTCACCCTGGCCGCGGGTGGCCGCGGCGCCAGTCGAAGTCGCTTTCTGACGTGAGCGAGCGCGCAACGTCGAGGCGGGTACGAGTCCGAAGACGACGGCCAACGCGCCGCGCCGCAGATAGAGCGTCAGCAGCAGCGCCAACAATAGGGCAAGGATGGCGCCGACGACGACCAGCGGCCGGAACGTCAGGTATGGGCGCTCACCCGGCGAGGGCAACTGCGTGAGGCGCATCGTGAGGGTGCGGTCATGCGCGACACCGCTCTGCGTAAAGAGCTGATAGCTCGCGCCGTTGGCGGTGACGGGAGGCTGCGTCGTGTAGTCACCCGCGCTGACGGCAACGCCCATCGGCATCAGCACGGCCACCTGATCCGTCGCATACTCCGCCTTGAAGGGGAAGTCGAGCGCGGTCGCGGTGTAGGGCAGATCGAAGGCGAACGCGAACTGCGTCTGGCCGGGCGGGATGGTCGCGGTGGTCGCGAAGCCGGTGCTGACCTGGTTGATCTGCTGATTCGCGGAGAAGCCGGCGCCGAGCGTCAGATTCGTGGCTCCGGTGGGCAACGTGAACCGCAGCAGACCCATCGGCGCGCCATTGGCCGCGCCCGGTGTGGCGATATAGGCGGTCGCGCCGGTGTTGTCGAAGGTGATGTACTCGCCGACGGGAATATAGCCCGCCAACTGATTCGGCGATGAGAACAGGATCGTGGCTAGCGACACATGCACGTTCGCGTCGCTCGTCGAGGTCGCGTACACCGTCAATGTTACTTGCTGGGTCTGCCCCTTCGCGCATGTCACCGCGCCGCTTGTAAACGCGCCGTTCTGGAACTTTGTGTACACGTCGTAGGTAGTGGCTCCGCTGCCGTCCAGATTGGCAAAGGTGAACCGGCCGCCGCTATCCGTATGGACGCTGCTGGTATCCTGCGGCTGCGAATGGGTGTCGTAGGTCCGTAGCGTGACGACAGCGTTCGCGATCGGCGCGTTGCGCTGTGACCCGTTGACCAGCGCGCCAGTGAGCGTGCCGGACGCCGCCGCGGTCGCCGACGCGAGGTGGAGGGGAGCGGCGTACACGGTGACGGCCACTGGCAGCGCGGCAACTGTGAGCGCGAGCAGAAGCGCGGCGAAGAGTCTGCGCATGCTACA
>DATEGV010000291.1:0-7354 GCA_035279925.1 Ktedonobacterales bacterium
CGTGAGCCAGGCGCTCGCGGCGCGCTGGATACCGACGACGCGCGTCGGCGGGTAGCGGGGGAAACGCGGGCAGTGTCTCCGGGGAGGAAGCATGCCCGCGCAGAGATTGAGTCCGAGCGCAGACGGTTATGAGCCGCCTGCCTCCCGGTCGCCGGCTCCGGTGAGCGGAGGATGACCGGGAGGAACCCGCGCGCGTCCCGTGCGGGGATGCGAAGGACGCTCGCGAGTCGAGTTTAGTCCGCGGTCATGCCCTGGCGGCTGGAGGCGCCACCCTTGCGTCCGGCCTGTCGCGCCTCTTCGCTGTCCCATTCGTGCGCCGTACCCTGCACGTGGGCCGCCCGGCCGCCCTTGCTCGCGATTTCCCGTTGCTTCTGCGGATCCATAGACGCGAACCCGCGCCCGCGCCCTTTACGCTCTGTCGCCATGCTGAGAACCTACCTTCCTCCACGTGTTGCGCATGCTCTCCCCTTGGGAGAGCCGCATACGCCCTCCCACCGGGGAACCGCGTGATTGCGCCAGGTTGCGCTGTGTTCCATTCAGGTGGATTCCACCGGCCGCACAGCCGACCGACTCAACAGACCGCGCTACGATCCAACGCGCCAGCACTGGCGTTCTACGTCACTGATAGCGCCGGCTCGACCGGGCGCGCTCGCGCGTGTCGCGTGTCGCCCCGCCGATGCCTCAAAACCTGTGCCAGAAATGGCTGAGGCGAGAAGAAGTCGCGAACGTCTCGTCAAACGGAGCTCGCGGACCCATCGCTCAGTTCCAGCTCATGGGCGCCAATGCAGCAAATTGCAGGCCAGCGTTGAGCGGCGAAAACGCCTCGCTCGTTTCATATCTCATCATACTATACAGCAGAGCGCGCGGATGAGATTGACCGAGGCGCGAACTCGCGCATATACTTGGCTCACCCACTTGAGTCCCCTGGTTTCGCGGAGATCGCTCCGGCCCTCACGACGACCGCCGCCGGTTTCCCCGTTCTCGCGGAGGTACACCATGCTGGCTTCCCATCTGCCGCCGACGCGCGTAGACTCGTCCGACCAATCCCCGACGCCCAATCCGACGCTCGCCCTCCCCACCGACTACAACGCCGCCGCCGCGTTCCTGGACGGCGCCATCGCGAACGGGTGGAGCGAGCGCATCGCGATCCGCGCGCCCGGTGAGCAGTGGACCTATGGGCGGCTCGCGGCGACGGCCAATCGCGCCGGCAACGCCCTGCGCGCGCTCGACGTGGAGATGGAGCAGCGCGTCGCCCTGCTGCTCTACGATTCGCCGGAGCTTGCCAGCGCGTTCTTCGGGGGCATCAAGATGGGAGCCGTGCCGGTTCCCCTGAACACGCAACTGCGGCCACAGGACTACCAATACGTCCTCAATGACAGCCGTGCCCGCGTCCTGATCGTGGAGGCGGACCTGTGGGCGCAACTGGCGCCTCTGCGGTCCACGCTGCCCTTTCTGCGGCATGTCGTCGTCGTGCGGCGCGGCGACGCGAGCGTGACGAGCGCGGGCGGGGCCACCTTCGACTTCTCGGCGCTGGTTGGCGGCTCGCGGGCCGAGCTTGACCCGGCGCCCACCACCCGTGACGACGCCGCCTTCTGGCTCTATAGCTCCGGCAGCACCGGATTCCCCAAGGGCTGTGTCCACCTGCAACACGACATGCATTGCTGCTCCGAACTCTACGCGCGCCCCATATTGAGCCTCACCGCGAACGACGTGACGTTCTCCGCCGCGAAACTCTTTTTCGCGTATGGCCTGGGCAATGGCCTCTACTTTCCGCTCGCGGTCGGCGGCAGCGCCGTGCATTATCCCGGCCGGGTGACGCCTGAGTCCGCGTTCACCGTCATCGCCGAGCAGCGGCCAACGATCTTCTTCGGCGTGCCGACGCTCTACGCGGCGATGCTGGCTATGCCGGACGCCGCCAGCCGCTTCGACACCTCCTCGCTGCGGCTCTGCGTCTCCGCGGGCGAGGCGCTGCCCGCGGATCTCTTCAACCGTTGGCGCGACCGCTTCGGGGTGGAGATTCTGGATGGCATCGGCAGTACGGAGGTGCTGCACATCTTCATCTCGAACGTGGCGGGCCAGGTGGTTCCGGGCAGCTCGGGGAGATTGGTTCCCGGCTACGAGGCGGCGATTCTGGATGAGGGCAATCAACCGGTGGCGCGGGGGGAGATCGGCAATCTGCTGATCGCGGGCGACAGCGTCTGCTCGCAGTACTGGAACAAACATGAGCGCAGCAAAGCGACGATCACGGGTCCGTGGATCCACACCGGCGACAAGTATTATCAGGATGAGAACGGCAATTTCTGGTACTGCGGGCGCTCGGACGATATGCTCAAGGTGAGCGGGCAGTGGGTGTCGCCCATCGAGGTGGAGGCGGCGCTCGCCAGCCATCCGGCCGTGCTGGAGGCCGCCGTCGTGGGCCGGGAAGACGGCGAGGGGTTGGTCAAGCCGCAGGCCTATGTGGTGCTGAAGGATGGCATGGCGCCGAGTGAGGCGCTGAGGGTGGAGCTGCAACAGTACGTCAAGACGACGCTGACGCCGGTGAAGTATCCGCGCTGGATTGACTTTGTGGTGGAGCTGCCGAAGACCGCGACGGGCAAGATTCAGCGGTACGTGCTACGCAACCAGCTTGCGGAGGCGAGCGAGCCCGCGGAGGGCGGGCGTGGAAAGGCAATCTAGTGGCAACATCTGACGAACAACAAGCCTACATTGACGAGATGGCGCGGTCGCGTGGCTACGTGCTGGACTACCACAAAGTGATGGCCAAGGCCGATTTCGAAGTGCTGCGGAAAGCGAACGAGCTGATTGCGGGCGTCTATCTGCGCCAGCGCAGTCTGGACCGGCGAACCAAGGAACTCCTGTTCATCGTCAGCTTGACGGTGATGCGCGCGGGCAAGGGACATATTCAGAGCCACATCCGCGCTGCGCTGGATCAGGGGGTATCGCCAGAAGAGATTCTGGAGGCGATTGAGATTGCGCTGCCCGAGGCCGGAGTGGTCGCGTTCCAGGCGGGCGTCGAGGCGTGGCGCGAGATCGTTGGCGCGGAAGGCATCGAGCCGAGCGTGCGGGTCTTTGAGGGCGGCTCCGGCGTGAGCTAGCGAACCGGCGCCAGCGCGCCCAGGATGGCGCGCCGGTGGTTCACTATGGCCCGCGTGCGCCTGCCGGCGAGGAGAACAGCCGATGGATTTCTTCTATTCTGATCTGCAACGAGAGATTCGCGCCTCGGTGCGCGCACTCTGCGACACCTTTGGGCCCGACTACTGGCGTCAGTGCGACGCCGAGCGCAGATACCCTGAGGAGTTCGTGCGAGCAATGAGCGCGGCGGGCTGGCTTGGCATCCTGATACCGGAGGAATACGGCGGCGGCGGCCAGGGCATCACTGAGGCGTCCATTGTGCTTGAGGAGATCAATCACAGCGGCGGCTCGAGCGCGGTGTGCCACGCGCAGATGTATACGATGGGCGCCCTGTTGCGCCACGGCAGCGAGGAGCAGAAGCGGCGCTATTTGCCAGGGATCGCCAGCGGAGCGCTGCGCTTGCAGGCTTTCGGGGTGACAGAGCCTGACGCGGGGTCGGACACGACGCGCATCAAAACCTTCGCGCGCAAGACGGCCAGCGGCTACCTTATCAACGGGCAGAAGGTCTTCACCTCGCGCTACCAGCACTCCGACCTGATGGTGCTTTTGGCGCGCACCACACCTATCGAGGATGCCCGCAAAAAGACGGACGGCCTGAGTCTCTTCCTGGTGGATACCCGCGCGGCAGGCGACAGCATCCAAGCGAAGCCGATTGACATGCTCATCAACCACGAGACGAATCAGCTCTTCATCAACGATCTGGAGGCGCCCCAGGACGCGCTGATCGGCGACGAGGGACGCGGCTTCTCATATTTGCTGGATGGGCTGAACGCCGAGCGCATCCTCATCGCGAGCGAATGCGTCGGCGACGGCCATTGGTTCATCGAACAGGCCACGGCGTATGCGGGTCAGCGCACCGTCTTCGACCGGCCTATCGGCAAAAACCAGGGCGTGCAGTTCCCAATCGCGAAAGCGCACATGAGTGTGGAGGCCGCGGACCTGATGCGACTGAAGGCGGCGGCGGCGTTTGACGCTCATCAGCCGTGCGGCGCCGAGGCCAACATGGCCAAGTACCTGGCGTCGGAGGCGTCGTGGGAAGCTGCCGACGTGGCAATGGCGACGCTCGGCGGCTACGGACTGGCAAACGAGTATCACGTCGAGCGGAAGTGGCGCGAGACGCGGCTCTACCGCACCGCGCCCATCACGAACGGCATGATTCTGAGCTTCGTTGCCGAGCATGTTTTGCGCATGCCTCGTTCGTATTGACACTCCCCACGGCTGAAGCCGGGGGATTCTCGGTTCATCCCTGCATCGGGCGCGACCAGCGCACGCCGATACGCCCAATCTTGGAGAGCACGAGGCATCCGTTGTCGAGTCGCGCGCCGTTGTCGTATTGTGGATAGGTGAAGGAGTGGTAGCGGGTGTGGCCCTGGAAGCGCGGATAGCCTGCTGTTTCGCCTGCTTTGGCCCGGCGAAAGAATGCCTGAAAGGCACGGTCTACGCGCAACACCACGTCCTGCAAGACCTGGCTGTGTACCTCAGCATATTCGGGCATGGCCGCTTTGATGCCGGGCAGTTCAGCCTTCTGCTGGTAGTAGGTGACCGAGACGCCACGCAGGCGCCACGCTTCTCGCCGCTCGCCAATGGCGGCGTTGTAGACGTGGCGGCAAAGCATCAGTGTCCGCTCAAGCTGGCGCGCTTGTTCGGACGTGGGCTTGAGCTTGTACTTGTAGCTCTTGCGTGTCGTCTGTTCGTCCCGGTCGTCCACGAGTCAGCGTCCCTTTTGGCTTTCCACGGAGCGTTTCAGGGTTTCCAGCGTGACCCCACCCACCGTGCTGACAAAGTAGGCGTTCGTCCACAGCGAAGGCAGGCATCGCTTCAAGGCGGGAAACTCCGCGCGCAGCGAATGTGATGAGTGACCTTTCAGGAGTTTGACCAGCCGGTGAATGTCGAACTGCGGGTCACATCCCATGAGCAGGTGAACGTGGTCAGGCAGAACCTCCATTTCAATGAGGTCCTGCCCCAGCGTTCCATTTGCTCGGTCAGAATACCCTTGGGCCGTTCATCTCCTGGCGGCGTCAACACCGTGCGGCGGTCCTTCGCGCAGAACACCACATGAGACCGGCAGATAGAGACGACGTTGTTGTTGCTGCTGCGCATGTCTTGCATACAGGCAGTATACAATAAGAGATAGTGACGTGGTAACTATTCGTACCGGTGGCATCGCCTGCGGGCGACCTGGGCTTTCATCCCCCTGCCTAAAGGAAGGAGGGGGCTTTCGCCCTGATTTTCTAATATAGAGTAGGAGTGCGCTCGCGGCCCTAGAGCAAACCGCAGGAAGGTGGAACAGGCTGCCGGTGGGCAAGCCCGGTTCGCTACCCCAATCACCGCAGCCCGTCTGCTCAATCCTTCGCAAATTTGCTCTAAAGGGCCGGCGCACGAGATGGGAACCGGGCTGAAGCCCTTCGCAGCCGCCACCATCGCATGGCGATTTGGTATAAGGAGCGCATCATGAGCATGACGACACACAGCCGGCGGGCGTCCGCTACGGGCGTGGGAGAGGGCGCCAGCCGCACGCTCGCCGAGTTTCTCGCCGCATTGCGCTTCGAGACGCTGCCTGATGCGGTCGTGCGCCGCACGGAAGACCTCTTCCTCGATTGGCTGGCGTCGGCGCTCGCTGGGCGTGGCGCGCGGCAGATCGTGGCGCTGGAACGTGTGGCGGCGCTGTTGGGACCGCTGGACGGGCCGAGTGAGATCCTCATCTCGCGCCGCCGAACCTCTCCGCTCTTCGCGGCGCTCCTCAATGGCGCCTCGTCGCACGTCGTCGAGCAGGACGACGTTCACAACGCGGCCGTCTTCCACCCTGGCGCGGTCGTTTGGCCGGCGGTGGTGGCGACGGCGCAGGAAACCGGCGCATCGGGCCGCGCTGTGATTACCGCCGCGGTCGCCGGTTACGAAGCGGGCGTTCGCGTCGGCATGTTCTTGGGGCGTTCACATTATCGCGTCTTCCACACGACCGGAACCGCGGGCACGCTGGCCGCGGCCGCGGCGGTGGCGCATGTGCTTGGCGCGGACGCCACAACCATGCTGCACGCGCTTGGCTCGGCTGGCACCCAGGCGGCGGGACTCTGGGAGTTCCTGCGCGACGCCGCCGACTCGAAACAGCTTCACACCGGCAAAGCGGCTGCGGATGGCCTGCTGGCGGCGTATCTTGCGCGCGAGGGCTTCACTGGCGCGACGCGCATCCTGGAGGGCGAGCAGGGGATGGCGGCCGGGATGTCTACCGACGCCGAGCCGCGTCTGCTGATCGAGGATCTTGGCCGGCGCTGGGCGATCCTTGAGACCTCATTCAAGTTCCATGCGTCCTGCCGCCACACGCACCCCTCGGCGGACGCGCTGCTGCGCGTGATGCGCGAGAACGCGCTGGAGGCGTCGCAGATCGTCCGGGTGCGGGCGCACGTCTATCAGGCCGCGATTGACGTGCTGGCTCCCGCGGCAGCCGCGCGGACAGTCCACCAGGCGAAATTCTCGATGGGCTTCGTGCTGGCGCTGATCGCGCTGTACGGGCAGGCGGGCGTCGAAGATTTTACGCCGGAACGCTTGCGCGATCCGGAGGTGCGGGCGTTCCTCGATCGGGTGGAGATGGCGCGTGACCCGGCGATTGAGGCAGCGTATCCGGCCCGTTGGATTGGCCTGGTTGAGGTGCAGACAACGGATGGACGGCGCCTGCGCGCCCAGGTCGAGGCGCCGAAGGGCGATCCCGACAATACGCTGAGTCGCGCGGAGATCGAAGCGAAGGCGCGGCGTCTGGCGGCTTCCGCCAATGGCGCGACACCTGAAGAGATGTCCGCCGTGATCGAGCGGGCCAGGTCGCTTGCCAAGCAGGCTGATGTGCGGGCGCTCTTGCCGCCTCGCTAAGCGGACGAATCCCGGCCGTCCACCATTCACGCGGGTAAGGTGGAGGAACGACGCCGCGCCAGGACAGGTGGTCTAGCGGAGGTTTGAGGAGGGCTCGCGGATGCTGCCACTCGACGGTATCACGGTTGTCGCGCTGGAGCAGGCGGTCGCGGCGCCGTTCGCGACACGCCAACTCGCTGACCTGGGCGCGCGTGTCATCAAGATCGAGCGGCCGGTGGTCGGCGACTTCGCGCGCCACTACGACGAGACGGCGCATGGCATGTCCAGCCATTTTGTCTGGCTCAATCGCTCGAAGGAGAGCCTCAGCCTCGACATCAAGCATCCAGAGGCGGAGAAGATCATACATGGGCTGCTCGAGCAGGCT
>DATEGV010000292.1:0-6645 GCA_035279925.1 Ktedonobacterales bacterium
ACCCCCCGGTCCCCTTCCCCCGTGGGGAGGGGGGAACCTTGCAAGGAGCCGGCGAATAAATTCGCGCCTGGATGGCCTACGGCCACGAAACCCGCCTACGCGGGTTCGGGAGAGGCGGCCGTGGTGGGGTTCGCGTCCTAGTCCGCGAAAGCGGACTTCGCGGCGGAGCGTAGCGACGCCATCCAGGCGCGGTTTCAACCGCCGGCTCGCTGCGCGTCAGCTCCACCACTATCCTTGCGGGCGGCGACGTGCTACACTGTCCGCACCAAGCGGCTACACTGTGGGTAGCTCAGGAGGCAGGGGAGCGGCGAGTCATGAGCGCGTATCGTCCGACGTTCGTGAGCCACGCGCACGCCGACAACGAGCTCTGCGACCGCTATGTCGCCGCGCTCGTGAAGCGGGGGATTCCCCTCTGGTACGACCGCAACAACGCGCAGAGCGGCCATTTCCTCGGCAACGAGATCCAGCGCGAGCTTGAGCGGCGCTCGGCGTTCGTGCTGCTGCTTACGCAGCACGCGCTCGATTCCTTCTGGGTGGATCTGGAGACGCAATCCTGGCTCGGCTTGATGGCCAGAGACCGTTCGCGCATGCTGCTGCCGGTGCGCATCGGCGCGTGTGACGTGCCCGCGATGCTCAACGCCTTCCTCTGGATTGATGGCCTCGCGCTCTCGTTCGAGGCCACGATTGACGCCACCGCCGCCGCGCTTGTAACTACCGCCGACGCGCCTGCCGCGCCACCGCCGTATATCGCCCCGCCGCCCATCTCCGCGCTCCCCGACCGGCCCGGACCCGCGCCAATGCCGGCGAACGCGAGGCCCGCGCACCACCTCACGCCCATGTCGCTCTACAATCTCGGCTTTCGCGGGTGGAACGTGGGCGGGGTCGAGTGCGTGCTGCCGCCGATCTGCCCGGTTCCTGGCGGCGTCTTCACGATGGGCAGCGACAAGACATACGACAAACAGGCATACGACGACGAGACGCCACAGTATCCCGTGCCGGTCGGCGACTTCTCGATAGGGCAGCACCCGGTGACGGTGGCCGAATATGCCTGCGCCGTGCGCGCCAAAGCCGTCCGCGAGCCGCCCAAGTGGAGAGAGACTGACTGGTCCGCGCAGCTCAAGCGCATGGAGCATCCCGTAGTCTGCGTCTCGTGGCAGGACGCGCGCGCCTACACGCGCTGGCTCGCGGGCGTGACGCGGCAAGTATGGCGGCTGCCCACCGAGGCCGAATGGGAGAAGATGGCGCGCTGGGACGCCGCGACGCGGACGGCGCGCGTCTACCCCTGGGGCGACGCCTTCGACAAAGCGCGCTGCAATACCAGCGAGAGCGGCGTTGGCGCGACCACACCCGTCGGCCGCTACCCGAACGGCGCGAGCCCCTACGGCGCGCAGGATGTGGCCGGCAACGTGTGGGAGTGGACGAGCAGCCTTATTATGCCGTACGCTTATAATCAGAGTGACGGACGCGAAGATCAGGATGCTACTGGAAATCGTGCGCTGCGTGGCGGTTCTTGGGGCGGCGGTGTCAGGGACGCCCGCGCGGCCCTGCGCGGCGTCGACTGGCTGGACAACTTCCTCGACGGCAACGGCTTCCGGCTCCTGCTCGCTCCGGCGCGGGCTGGTTCATAATGCATTATTTTCTATTCTTTGCTTGCTTTCTCAATCGTAACATCAGACGGTACGCGGCGCCCGGCGTATCCACCAGCAGTCGCGCGAAGCGCGGAAAATTTTGGGGTGTCCTCACCCCCTAACCCCTTCTCCCGTGCGCGGGCGAGGGGGAACCAGAACCGCCGCCGGCACGCCGCGACGCTAGCTCCCCTTCCCTCCGCAGGGGGAAGGGGCGGGGGGGATGAGGCCACTACGGGCTGGGCGGGTGAGGTCCGCCTCCCATATGCTATACTGCGGCCCTGCGGACCAGTCGAACGCCGGGGCGCAACCGCTCTCCGCGCATCACGCCGCCGGCGCGCCCAGCCAGTGCGAGGGAGTGACCCCATGCCGCGCGATCTGCCGCTTGCCAACGGACACCTGCTCGTCAACTTCGACAATCGCTACAACCTGCGCGACATCTACTGGCCGCATATTGGCGAGCGCAACCAGACGGAGGGCCACGTCAACCACAGTGGCGTCTGGGTGGACGGCGCCTTCGCCTGGTTCGACGCCGACGGCTGGCAGCGCACGCTGCTCTATGAGGAAGACACGCTCGTCACCCACGTCACCCTCACCCACCCCGATCTACGGCTCACCATCGAGTGCGCCGACGTGGTGGACTTCGACCGTGACATCCTCATCCGGCGCATGCGTGTCACCAACACCCACGATCACGCGCGTGAGATTCGCCTCTTCTTCCACCATGACTGGCGCCTCTGGGAGAACGAGGGCGCCAACACGGTCTTCTATGAGCCAGAGCGCAAGGTCATCATGGCGTACAAAGATCGCTGCTTCATCCTCGTCGGCGGCCTCGTCGGCGACACCATCGAAGCGGCGGGCGCGCCCGAGGAGACGCGCCAGGCGCAGGTCGGCGTCAGCCAGTGGGCCACCGGCTACAAAGAGTTCAACGGCCAGCAAGGCACCTGGAAGGACGCCGAGGACGGCAACCTGGGCGGCAACCCCATCGCGCAGGGGTCGGTGGATAGCTGCGTCGGCTTCGAGCTTGGCGCCGTTCAGCCCGGCGCGGCGCGCGTCTGCTACCACTGGCTCGCCGCCGCCGAAAACTTCGCCGGGGTCTCCACTCTGAACGAGATCGTGCTCAAGCGCGGCCCAGAGGAGCTTGTCGAGCGCACACACAACTACTGGCATCTCTGGGTCAACACCAAACCGCCGGAAGACCTCGGCGACCTGTCGGCTCCGCTGGTGGACCTCTACAAGCGCAGTCTCCTGCTGATTCGCACGCAGATAGACGACGACGGTGGCATCATCGCCGCCACCGATGGCGACGTCTGGACCTTCGCCCGCGACAGTTACGCCTACATGTGGCCGCGCGACGGCGCGCTGGTGGCCAACGCGCTCAGCCACTCCGGCTACGGCGACATCACCGCCGCGTTCTTCCACTTCTGCGCCAGCGTCATGACGCCTGAAGGCTACCTTCTGCACAAGTACACGCCAACCAAGGCGGTCGGCAGTAGCTGGCATCCGTGGGTGGATCCGCAGGGCAAGCGCCAGCTACCCATCCAGGAGGACGAGACCGCCCTGGTGGTCTACGCGCTCTGGCAGCACTACTGCCTCTTCCGCGAAGTCGAATTCGTGCGGCCGCTCTATCGCCCGCTCGTGAAGGCCGCCGGCGATTTCATGGCCGGGTTCCGCGAGCCGCATACTGGCCTGCCCGCCGCGTCGTGGGACCTGTGGGAGGAGCGGCACGGCATCCACGCCTACTCCGTCGCGGCCGTCTATGCGGGCCTGCGCGCCGCCGCCAACTTCGCCGGCATCTTCGGCGAGACGGCGCACGCCGACACCTACAGCCGCGCCGCCGAGGAGATCAAAACCGCGACACGCAAGTATCTCTGGAGCGATGACGCCGGACGCTTTCTCCGCATGATAAACGTCAATCCTGATGGGAGCATCCAGCCGGACATGACGATAGACGCCGCGATCTCCGGGCTGTACCAATTCGGCATGTTCGCGCCCGACAGCGACGAGATGCGCCGCACGATGGCCGCCGTCGAGGGGCGGCTCACCGTCAAGACCGAGGTGGGCGGCGTCGCGCGTTACGAGAACGACTACTACCATCAGGTGAGCCACGACATCGGCAACGTGCCTGGCAATCCCTGGTTCATCTGTATGTGCTGGCTGGCGGAGTATCGCATCGCCAGCGCGCAGACGCACGACGAGCTGCATGGCGCGCTCGATCTGCTCGAATGGGTGCGCGCTCGGGCGCTGCCCAGCGGCGTCCTCGCGGAGCAGGTGGACCCGTACTCGGATGCGCCGCTCTCCGTCTCGCCGCTCACCTGGAGCCACGCGGAGTACGTCAGCGCGATCCGCTGGTACGCGGGCAAGCATCGGCGCCTCACCGAAAACTCACCGACCACGGCTCCCTTCGCGCACGAGTAATATGCAATCCGGGCGAGTCCTCGCGGCAATGTATGACCAGCGCACGGCCTCCGCCGATCACCGTTTTGGGCCATGACGCACCCGCCACCATCCTATCGTATGCTACTATGACATACGATATGGACGGCGCGATGGGACGCGCCGCGCCACTCGTCGGCAGACTGTCTGGCGAAGTGAGGTCTCCAATGGCCAGACGGATTGGCCTTGTGGTCGCGCCCGCGAAGCAGCGCGCGGGCATCATGCGCGCCAGCGACAGCTATAGCCGGTCGCCGCTGTTTCGGCGCGCGTGCGAGTATTGCCAGCGGAGCCGCGATGAGTGGCATATCCTCAGCGCGCGGCACGGGCTGCTGGCTCCGCATCAGGTGGTCGGCGCCGATGAGCTAACCTGGAGCATCCTCTCGCCCCTGGAGCGCCGGGAGTGGGCGCTGCGAACGGCGACCCAACTCGTCGCGCGATGCGAGCGCAGCGGCGAGGAGATTGTGTACGTACTGTATGGACCGCGCCAGTACGCCCGCCTGCTCCAGCGAGCCGCGCCCAGCCTGCGCTTCGAGCTGCCCCTCGCCGGCATGACGGCTCGCGAGCGCGCCCACTGGTTCGACGAGCGCCTCGCCGTGTCGCCACGCACGCTGACCCCCGCGCCCACGCTGCCTCGACCTCCAAGTCTGCCCGCGCCAGTCGCGCCGCCGGCCCCCACGCGCTCGTTCTGGCGACTGCGCAAGCCGCATCTCAGCGCGGCGCTCTCGCTGGTCGGCGCGAAACGGTAGCATCACGTCCTCTTGACCCCCGCTGCTACACTCTGAGCAGCACGTCATACGTATGACGTAGTGGGGAAGGTGTCGCATGCCGGAGGTTGGTTCGCGCGCGCCGGCCACCAGCGTTGATGTCGCGCGCCGCGCCGGGGTCTCGCAATCGGCCGTCTCGCTCGTCTTCGGGGGGAAGGCCGCCGGGCGTGTGGGCGAGCAGACCCGCGCGGCCATCGAGAACGCCGCGCGTGAGCTTGGGTATCAGCCCAACCGGGCGGCGCGAGCGCTGCGATCCAGTCATTCACATCTGGTGGCGCTGGCGGTCCCCGACGTGACCAACCCCTACTTCGCCACCGCGCTCCAGGGCGCGGAACAGGCGGCGCGCGAACACGGCTATGCGGCGATGCTGACCAGCGTCGCGGATGAGCGCGATTGGCAGCATGTCGTCCTCGATCTCCTCTCGGCCCGCGCTGTTGATGGAGTGCTGCTGTTCACGCCGCCACCCACCGAGCTGCACACCGGCCTGCGCGGCAAGGCGGTGGTGGTAGACGCCACGAGTCGCGTCCTGCCGACACTGCAACTGGCGGTCGAAGCGGGCGCGCGCGCCGCGACGGAGCATCTATTGGCGCTGGGGCATCGCAAGATCGGCCGTCTCTGCGCCGATGTGAACGCCGAGACGTTCGATCTGCGCGCGAAGGGCTACGCCGACGCGATGCGCGCCGCCGGGGTCACACCCAACCTCAGGCATCACGCTCGCGCGGCGTTTACCATTGCGGAGGCGCGGCGCGCGGCGCTGTGGATACTGAGCGCGCCCGACCGGCCCACGGCCATCCTGTGTGATAGCGATATGCTTGCCGTTGGGGTCTACAAGGCGGCCCACGACCTCCATCTCACCATTCCCGCTGACCTCTCGGTCACCGGCTTTGACGATGGCCTGATCGCCACGTTGCTCGAGCCTGAGCTGACGACGGTCGCGATACCGACGGCGGCGATCGCCGCGCAGGCGTTCCAAACGCTGCTGGCCGTCCTGGAACAGCGCGACACCCCGATGGAGACCGTTGTACCCCTCGACCTGGTGATTCGCCCGTCAACGTCGTCGCCACCAAACACGGCGAGAGAAAAGACAGCGCGAGTAGGCGGATCGCTGACCGACGAAACCGATGTGACGAAACCGATATGAGGAAAGTGAGGAGCGCGACGTGGCCACGTTGACCGACAACCCGACGTTGGGCGACCTGCAACGCTACATGGACGCGATCTGCCAGGAGCGCGGCTGGACGAAAGACAGCCCCGCCGAGAAGTTCGTGCTCTTCGTCGAGGAGGTCGGCGAGCTTGCCAAGGCGATGCGTAAGGCGGCTGGACTCTACGAGGAGCAGGCGAAACAGAGCAATTTCGCGCTGGAGGAGGAGTTCGCCGACGTGCTCAGCTATCTTCTAGACCTGGCCAATTGCTATCACGTTGATCTCGAAGCGGCGTTTCGCGCCAAAGATCGGATCAATAAGGGCAGAACCTGGGAGTGAGGAGCGCCGGCCCGTATGAACATCGCTGACCAGCGCGCCGCCCAGCGCCCGACGTCTTCGCCATCCGTTCCACTCGCGGGCGAGCGGCTGCCGCGCCGCGTCGTGCTGGGCGCCTTGATGCTGACCTCATTCGGGGCCGGGATCGTGCTCTCGATCCTCGGACCGACGGCGCCGGCCATCGCCGCGCGTCTGGGTCTGCGGGTGGCCACCCTCGGAGTGCTCTTCACGGCGAGCTATCTGGCGGCGACGGCGGCGACGGTCGCCTCCGGGGCGCTCTACAATCGTGTCAGCGGACGCGCGCTCATCCCCACGGCGCTCGCGTTCATGGCGCTCGGTCTG
>DATEGV010000293.1:0-2340 GCA_035279925.1 Ktedonobacterales bacterium
AGGAGCATGTCCTGCGCCAGACCGGCGATCTGCCCCGCTATGACCTGTTGGATACCACCGGACCGGAGAACGACCGGCGCTACACGGTCGGCGTCTTCGCGGGCGAACGACTGCTGGCGCGCGGCGTCGGCAGCAGCATCAAAGAAGCGGGGAAGGAAGCCGCGAGGGCCGCCCTACGCGGCGAGGAGATTGAACAACCTAACCCCCTAACCCCCTTCCCACTGACGCGGGAAGGGGGAACCGGAGACGAGGAGGTCGAGTGAGCGCTTCACAGACAACGGAGACTGGCGCGGAGGGGCGCATCCTCTTTGATCAGCGCGTTCCCATGCGCGACGGCGTCACCCTCTCCGCCGACGTGTATCTCCCCGTGGGCGAGGGCCGCCATCCCGTCGTGCTGATGCGCACGCCGTATGTGAAGGCGAACCCGAAGACGATGGAGACGGCGCGCTACTTCGCGGGCCAGGGCTTCGCCTACGTGACGATGGACGTGCGTGGGCGCGGCGATTCTGACGGCGTGTTTACCCCCTATGTCAACGATGGACGCGATGGCTACGACGCCATCGAATGGCTCGCGGGACGAGAATGGTCAGACGGTAATGTCGGGACGATTGGCGGCTCCTATCCGGGACGTATCCAGTGGCTCGCCGCGCTGGAACGGCCGCCGCATCTGCGCGCGATGGTCGTGCTCGTCACGCCCGCCGACCCTTTCGTGGAGACGCCGACCGGCCTGCCCAGCCCCATGCACATCTGCTGGCTGCACTACGTCAGTGGCCGCGCGAACCAACTGATGGAGGCGGTGAATTGGCCGCCGGTCTACGAGCATCTGCCGCTGCTGACGATGGATGAGGCGGTTGGCCGGCCGCTGCCGTGGTGGCGCGCGGACATCGCGCATCCACAGCTCGACGAGTACTGGGAGCCACTGCGCTATCAGACCAAGCTGGACCGCCTTACCGTGCCGGTCCTACACATTAGCGGTTGGTATGACGACGAGCAGGTAGGGACACCCGCCAACTTCGCCGGCATGACGGCACGGGCGGCGACCCCGGAGGCGCGGCGCTCGCAGCGGCTGCTGATGGGACCGTGGGGCCACGCGGTCAACACCGTCTCAAAGCTGGGCGAGGTGGACTTTGGTCCCAGCGCGCTGATTGACCTGCGCGGCGAGCAGGCGCGGTGGTTCGGGCGCTGGCTGCGCGGCAAGCGCGAGGGCGCTGAGGACGCCCCGGCGCGCATCTTCATCATGGGCGAGAATGTCTGGCGCGATGAACAGGAGTGGCCGCTGGCGCGCACGCGGTGGACGCGCTATTACCTGCGCGGCGGCGGGTCCGCGAATAGCCGCTTCGGCGATGGGGCGCTCTCCACGTCCGCGCCGGCGGATGAGCCGCAAGACACCTATCGCTACGATCCCGCGCGCCCGTTTCCCTTCATCACGGAGCCGACCTCTTCGCAGATCGGCGGCCCGGACGACTACGCCGCCGTGGAGCGCCGCGACGACGTGCTGGTCTACGTGACGGAGCCGCTGGCGACGGATGTCGAGGTGACGGGTCCGATCTCGGTCGAGCTCTACGCCGCCTCCTCGGCGCCGGACACGGACTTCATGGCGAAGCTGGTGGATGTGCATCCGACGGGCTTCACGCAGCGCCTCTGTGACGGCATGGTGCGGGCGCGTTCCCGTGAGGGGATGGACCGCCCCAGCCTGATCCAACCCGGCGAAATTTACAAGTACACGATTGATTGCTGGAACACGGCGCAGGTCTTTCGCGCGGGCCACCGCATCGGCCTGGAGATCGCGTCGAGCGCGTTCCCGAAGTACGACCGCAACCTGAATACGGGCGCGCCCCTCGGCCAGACGGCGGAGATGGCGGTGGCGGAGCAGCGGATCTTCCACGACGCGGAGCATCCGTCGTGTGTGGTGCTGCCAATCATCCCACGGTGAGGGTTGCCTCATCTGTGGTAGATTGTGCAACAACTGCTACTAGAGAGGAGCGGAGCCACATGAGCCGCACACTTCACATTTCCGATGAGACGTACGAAACCATTGAGACACTGGCGCGCGAGCAGAGAACGACGCCGGAAGCGATCGCCGAGACACTGTTGAGAGAACGTCTCACCGAGCGCTTAGCGGTGCAGCGACAAAATGCGGAATGGGCTGCTGGCCTGGACGATGCGCTTGCACGCTCAGCCCGTGGAGAGAATACTCGTTACTCCAGCACCGAAGCCTTCTTTGCTGCCCTGGGTGAGAATCCGCCTGAAAGTGATGGCAAGTAATGCCGACGTATGAGGCGGACCGGGTGTTTCTTCGCGATTGGGTCCGCCTCACGGCAGAGCAACAGCGGCGGTTCA
>DATEGV010000294.1:0-3103 GCA_035279925.1 Ktedonobacterales bacterium
GGTGAGACGCCACCGCGGCAATTACCGCTGCTGGAGCCTGATACGTGACCGTAGCGCAGTGCCGCGCAACCCGCTAATTTTGTCTCATCGGCTGTCATCGCCGTGCGACATCTTCGCCTCTGGCACCCCCTCCCCTCGTGAGGGGAAGGGGTGGGGGGGATGAGGACTACATCATCTTGCGCATCAGCGCGTCCAGCGCCTCGCGCGAGGGGCGCATCCGCTCCTCCGGCAGGTGGACCAGCGGCGTCTCCGGCAGCCGCTCAAGCTCCGGCAGGCTCGGCCGCTTCTCGTTCACATAGATCAGCCCCGTGATGAACTCCTGCTTCTGGTGCGCGTCCTCCAGCAGGCGCATCGCCGCGAAGCGATCCGTCGGATCGTAGTTGTTGTCCAGCTTCTTCAGGCGAATGTGCGAGCCGTCGTGCATCTCCACATCCACCGACGTGCCTTCGGGGTAATCTACCGTGATCTCCTCGCGCGCCGGAATGAAGCTGAAGTCCGACACGACCTCCTCATGCGCCTTGCCCCAGGCGTAGCTTTTTGTCGAATCGTCCGCGTCGTTGAACGACACGCACGGGCTGATGATGTCGAGGACCGCCGTCCCGCGATGGCTGATCGCCGCCTTCAAGAGCAGCTCCACCTGGCGCGGATCCCCCGCGAACGAGCGCGCCACGAAGCCGCAGTCCGCAACCACCGCCTCAAGGCAGACGTCAATCGGCGGCATCTCGTTCAGGCCCGCGTACTTGAGCTGCTGGCCCTCGTCCGCCGTCGCCGAAAACTGCCCCTTCGTCAGCCCGTAGACGCCGTTGTTCTCGATGATATAGACCACCGGCACGTTGCGCCGCACCATGTGCTTGAACTGCCCCAGGCCGATACTGCCTGTGTCGCCGTCACCGCTGATCCCAATCGCCAGCAGCGTGCGGTTCGCCAGCGTCGCCCCCGTCGCCATCGAGGGCATGCGCCCATGCAGCCCGTTGAAGCCATGCGACTGATTGAGGAAATAGGCCGGCGTCTTGCTCGAACAGCCGATGCCGCTCAGCTTGATGACCTGCGACGGCTTGAGCGAGAGATCGTACGCGATGGAGATGATGCGCGCCGAGATCGAGTCGTGTCCGCAGCCCTTGCAGAGGGTGGACGCGCGCCCCTTGTAATCGTTCTTGGACAGCCCAATCAGGTTCGTCGGTTGGGCCGGAGGTTCTTGGATCGCCATGACACTATCGCTCCTGTTCCGCTTCCGCAATCGAGCGCGCCACCCAGCGGCCCGTCAGCGGCAGCCCGTCGCACTTCGCCAGTGAGATGAGGTTCGTCGCCCGCGCCGGCGCCTCGGTCTGCAAGATTTTGTGCATCTGCCCGTCGAAGTTGTTCTCGACGACGTAGATGCGGTCGTACTTCGCCACGAAGTCCTGGAACTCGGCCGTCGTCGGCAGGCAGCGCAGCCGCAGGTAGCTCGTCTTCAGCCCGCGCTCCGCCAGCATGTCGCGCGCCTCCACAATCGCCGGATCGGTCGAGCCATACGCGATGATCGCGACCTCCGCGCCGGCCACTTCGTCCACCACCGGCTTCGGCACAATCGTCCGGGCGTAGTCGAATTTGCGGCGTAGGCGCGCGAGATTCGCCTCCCACTCATCCGAGCGCTCGGTGTACTGCGCGAACTTGTTGTGTCCGCTACCGCGCGTGAAGTACGCCGCCAGCGGATGCTCCGTGCCGGGGAGCGTGCGCGGACCAACGCCGTCGCCGTCCGCTTCATCGTCGTAGCGGTTGAAGCCGCCCAGCCGTTTCACGTCCTCCGCGCTCAACACTTTGCCGCGGTCCATCGGCAGATCGGGATACTTGAACTGCTCGCTCATCCAGAGATTCATACCGATGTCCAGGTCGCTCAGCACGAAGATAGGCGTCTGGAGCCGTTCGGCGAGATCGAAGGCGTGCCAGCCCGCGCGGAAGCATTCCTCCATGCTGTCTGGGAAGAGAATCACATGCCGCGTGTCGCCGTGGCCCAGGTAGTACGCCATCAGCACGTCACCCTGCGAGACGCGCGTCGGCAATCCCGTGCTTGGGCCCATGCGCATGATGTCCCAGATGACGGCCGGCACCTCGGCGAAGTAGGCGAAACCGGCGTACTCGGTCATCAGGGAGATGCCCGGGCCGGAGGTCGCCGTCATCGCGCGCGCGCCCGCCCAGCCCGCGCCCACCACCATGCCGATCGCCGCGATCTCGTCCTCGGCCTGCACGATGGCGTAGGTCGCCTGTTTCGTCTGCGGGTCAACACGCAACTGCTTGGCGTAGTCGGTGAGCGCGTCAATCACGCTGGTGGACGGCGTGATGGGATACCAAGCGGCGACGGTGACGCCGCCGAAGATGGCGCCCAGCGCGGCGGCGGAGTTGCCGGTCATCATAATCTTGCCGGCCGTCTCGTTCATCCGCTGCACGCGAAACGGGTCGCGCTTGGTGATGTTGGCGCGCGTGTACTCAATCGCGGCCCGCACCACGCCGAAGTTCAGATCCAGCGGCTTCTGCTTGCCATGAAAGTGGTCGCTCAGCGCCGCCTTGATCTCCTCGACATCAATGCCCAGCAGCTCGGTCAGCGCGCCGACATACACCATGTTCGCCACGTATGGGCGCAGGTCCGCGTTCGCGCCGGAGTCCTTGGCCATCTGGGCGACGGGCAGACTGTAATAGGTGATGTCGTCGCGGGTCTCGGCCAGCTTCCACTCGGTAGGGTAGATGACGACGCCGCCGGCCGGCACGCCCTTGATGTCCTCGTCGGCGGTGGCGCGGTTCAGCGCGACGACCACCTCGCTGCTCTCGCGCCGGGCGATGTAGCCGTGGTTGCTGACGCGGATGCTGAACCACGTCGGCAGGCCCTGAATGTTCGAGGGGAAGATGTTCTTGCCGCTGACGGGAATGCCCATCTTGAAGAGCGCGCGCAGCAAAACTTGGTTCGCGGTCTGGCTGCCGGAGCCGTTGACTGTGGCGGCGACGATCGTGAAGTTGTTGACGCCGGCCGGGCTGTCGTGTATATCCGCCGGCGTGACGCCAGGGCGGACGCGAGTCATGCTCATCCGTCTAGAGCCTTTCTGCATGAGGCCATACGAGTGCTTCACATGCC
>DATEGV010000295.1:0-7339 GCA_035279925.1 Ktedonobacterales bacterium
CGCCGGGGTACGGCGCTCCACAGAGCGGCGGCCCCTATGGCGCTCCACCGGCGCCCGCCGAGCAGGGAGGGTATCCCAGCGGCCCGTCGTACGGACAGCCTTCGACCCCCTATGGCGCGCCGGGGCAGTACAACACCCCCGGCCAGTATCCACCGCCGTCACCCGACTACGCCCCGCCGCCGATGCAGGGGTATCAGCCGCCGATGGCGCCGCCCGCGCCCGCGCGCCGCAACCCCACCATCCCGATCGCGCTGGTCATCGTGCTGCTGCTGGTCGCCGGTGGCGCATATCTGTTCATTAAGAACAAGAACCACACCGGTGGATCGCTGCCCTCTGGCTATACGCTCTACACAGATACGGCGGGACTGTACACCATCGGCTACCCAAGTTCGTGGGCGAAGCAAGACACGGGCGCGAGTGGTGTGAGCGAGGTCCTGTTCTCTAACTCAGACCAATCGGACGTGTTTGCGGTCGGGGAGTTGCCCGTCAGTGGCGTCTCTACCAGCGAGATTTCGCTGGTTCTCGGCGAATTCTTTACGGGTTTCGCGGGATCACTTCCAAATGGGAGTGGCACGGTCTCCAATCAGTCCAGCCCGCACAACGTGACGATCGCCGGCCAGACGTGGACTCAGGAAGCTGGAGACATCAACTACACGGATGCCGCAGGCAACAACGCAACAGCGCACTCTGAGGTCGAGGCCGTCGCGCGCAATGGTCACGTGTACTTCCTGGCGGATGCGACACTGGACGCGGGCGCCTACTCGGCGGCAAAGTCGCAGTATTTCTCACCGATGATCACCTCCTTCGCGTTCAAAGGGTAAGGCGTCTTCGGGCTGAAGTGGGGGCGGTGAGCGATGCGGCAGATGCGCTGTTCGCGCTGCGGCTATGATCTTGCGGCGCTGGACCGCACTGCCACAGCTTGCCCGAACTGTGGGCTGCCGCTCCCGCCCCCGCCCCCGACTCTGCCCCCAGACGCCGCGCCACGGATGACGGCGCCGCCGGTGGCTGGTGGCGCTCCCGCTGGCTGGGAACAGGCGACGGCGCCCACACCGGCGTACACCCCCTTCCCAACGGCGGGCCGTCCACCCGCGCCGACCCCAACGCCGGACGCGCAGACGCTGGCCACACAGCGATTGCCCACAGTCGCGGCCAGCGCGCCCCCTGCCGGCCCCAGCGCCGCGATAGATGGCGCCCCAACCATGACGATCCCGGCGCTGGCGGGTGGTGGTGGAGGGCGGCTCTCCCAGCGCCGGCTGCTTTCCATCGTGGCGGTGGTGGTGGTGGCCGCGGTGATGCTCGGCGTCATCGGCGCGCTGGCGGCGAACGGCGGCTCCAAGAAAACGACAGGCGCGCGAGCAGCCACGGCAACAGCCACCGCGCGCGCGACGCCTACCGTGCCGGCGCACTACACGCTCTACACCGACGCGAGCGGCGTGTACGCGATCGCTTATCCCAGCGATTGGTCCACGACGCCAGTGGACGGGACGGAGTTCAGCATCGCGCTGTTCGCGGACACGGGGCTTGGCGCGACTGTAGAGGTCGAGCGGGCGGCGCATGCGGACGGCGCGCTGAGCGCTTCGGCGGCGCAGACGTTTCTCTCCGACGCTTTCAGCGGATTCAGCCAGGCGCTTACCAACGGCGCGTCGGTGAGCAACCAATCAGGCGTCTCGCGGGTCACACTGGCGGGCGGCGAGTGGTTCGAGGCGTCCGCCGACGCCGACTATACCGTCGCCGGATCGCGGATGACCTCACGGATCGTGGTGGATGTGACCAATCACGCTGGCTCCACGCTGATGTTGGCGCGCGTCGCGGCGCAGACCGGCGATTATGACTCGTTGAACGCCCACTATTTCACGCCGATGATCGCGACCTTCCGCTTCCTCGCGTAGCGGCGCGCTGACGAATTGACGCGCCCCCGCTATCATGCTAGGATTTGCGCACATTCAGCCTGCTGCTCGCTCTTTGCGCGTGACCCAACGTGAGCAGCGCCTACGGAAAAGAGAGCGACCAATGCAACAGGTGCGATGCGGGCTCTGTGGCCGAGGGTTCCTCGGCGACTTGGCCGCCAATCCGGCCTGCCCAAGCTGCGGATACGCCGGCGCCATTGCCGTTAACGAAGCCCCCACACCGCCAGCCGCCGCCGCTGTGCCAGCAGATGTCTCCATCGTGCGCCACTTTGACCCGGCGACGATGGGCCAGCCGGTTCCCACGCCCGTGGAAGCCGCAACAGTCGAGGCCGCGCCGGTGGAAGCCGCGCCAATTGAGCCGTTCACGCCCCGCGCGGACGAGTCGCCGACGTTGCCATCGCAGCAGCCCTACGCGGCGCTGGCTCCCACGCCGCCGTCCGGCGCGCACCTGGATCCGGGGATGACGCAGGCGGAGACGCCGCCATTCGCGCCGGTCGAGCAGTTCATCACGCCGGTTTCGCCCGTCGCGCCGGCCATGCCACCGACGGCGCCAACCTCGCCCGCATGGCAGGCTGAGCCGCCAGCCGCCGCACAGCCCGCGATGACGCCGCCGGCTCCGTTCGCCCCGTCTCCGCCACCGATGCCAGCGCCGCCCGCGTATACTCCCACACCAGAAGCTCCCTTCACGCCCACGGGATACGCGCCCTATCAAGCGCCGCCGACACAACCGCCCGCGCAGCCACAGTATCCATACGCGCCGGTCCAAGCTCCAGGGGCTCCCTTTGGCTACCCCCCACAGCCGCTCCAGCCGCAATCGCCGCTCGGCTACCCACCACCGCTCGCGCCCACGCTGCCATATGGCTACCCGCCACAGGGGATGCCGCCGCAGCCGAGTATGCCGCTGGGTCCGGGCGCGCAGCCGACGTATGGCGGCCCCTATGGCGCGCCGGGCGGCCCGCAGCCAGCGTATCCGGGTATGACGTTCCCACCACAGCCGCCTCAGAAGCGGCGCAACAACACGCTGATCGCCGTCATCGCGGGCGTCGTTCTGCTTGCGATTGTGTTAGGCGTCATCGGCGTCCTCGCGCTCAAGGGCAGCCCACACGCGAACGCGACGCCCACGCCGACGGCGACCACGCAGCCCACGCCGACGGCGACGGCGACCACGACCACGACGCTCCCAGGTGATTTCACGGCCTATACCGACGCCAATCACCTCTATTCGATTGGCTATCCCAGCAGTTGGTCAAAGACGGAGACCAGCGCGAGCAGCGTCAGCGAAACGCTCTTCGCCAACTCAGACCACTCAGATATCTATGAGGTCGCGGAGACTCCCGGGGCAGGTCTCACGACCAGCCAGCTCTCATCTGTGCTTGGCGGTTTCTTCACCGGATTCGCCGGCTCGCTTCCGGGGGGCAAGGGAAATGTCACCAACGAGACCAGTCCGCAGGATGTGACGATCGCCGGACAGACGTGGACCCAGGAGGCGGCGGATGTACATTACACGGACACGTCGGGCGCCAGCGCCACGGCGCACGCTGAGGTGGCGGCGATTGTCAACAGTGGGCACATCTTCATCATCGCCGATGTCACCCAGGACGCGACCGCGTTCGAGACGGAGAAGTCGCTCTACTTCACGCCGATGACCGACACATTCACCTTCCTGGGATGATGCGCCAGCTTGACAGCGACGCCGGCCTGCCGTACACTCGCTGAAACACGTGTTCTACGCGAGGGGAAAGGATGAGCCGATGCCGACAGGACGCGGAAAGCGTGTGGGCGCGCGGTCGCTGCTCTCACGCGCCAGCGAGCAGGCGGGCGATGGCGCCAGCGTGCTCTTTGCGCGGCTGGACGCCGGCCATGCGCGGCGGGATAGCGCGGCCGGCACGCTCGCCCGGCTGGCGGAGTTGGTGCGCGCCGGCGCGTGGAGTGACGAGATCGCGCAGCTCGTCGCCAAGGCCGAGGCCCTCGAACGCGACCTCGACGGCGAGGGCGACTGAGGCCAGGACACCTTCGTGGTTCGGGTTCCCCCTCTCCTTGCGGGAGAGGGGGTCAGGGGGGTGAGGTCCGGCAATGCTGGGGGGTTAGGTCGCTCTACTCCTCCTCGTGCAGGAGCTTCGCGCGCAGCGCCTGTTCGCCGTCCTGCGTGACAAGCGCGAAGATGCGATCTTCGGGTTCAATCGCTGTCTCCCCGGACGGGGTGATGTTTTGCTCGCCGCGCACGATCAACGCCACATTCACCGAGCTTGGCAGGTCCAGGTCGCGCAGCCGCATGCCCGGCTCCAGCGTGTCGTCGGGGACCGTCACCTCCACCAGGCTCAGCCCGGCGCGCGTCAACGTCATCAGCGGGACGATGGTGTGGTGGGGAATCTCGGCCTCGATCATGTGCAGGATGTTGCGTGTCGGGCTGACGGTCACATCAATGCCAAGCTCGCCGAAGAGCTTATCATTGCGCGGATTGTTGACCCGCGCGATGGTGCGCGCCACATGGAAGCGCGCCTTGGCCATCTGGCAGATCACCAGGTTGTCCTCGTCGTCGCCCGTCACGGCGATCACGTAGTCCGCCCGGTCGCAGCCCACCTCAGCCAGCACCCGCGCCTCGCAGGCGTCGCCCTGGGCCACCGAGGCGCCCAGTTCTTCACGCAGTTGGCTCAGACGGCGGCCATCCTTCTCCAGCAGCAACACCTCGTGCCCCTGCTCCAGCAATCCCTTGGCGAGGTAGAAGCCGACCTGGCCGCCACCACCCACGAGTATGTACATAGTGTCTTGTGCCTCTTATGAGTGTTGCTGCTATTGGCGCTCGCCGGCTGGGTGTTGCAGGCGCGTCAACGGCACGCTGGTACCCTGCGCCAGGGAGTGCGTGGGTGATGTGGTGCGCGAGACCGGATTCACCACGGCGTCGCGGAAGAGCTTGGCGCCGACGATTGTCGGGCAGATGCTCTCCACGCCCATCGCGTTATAGGTCTCTTGCCGTATCGGATCGTAGATGCGACACATCACCTTCGGCACCTTGAAGATGTGCCGGGCGACCTGCGCCGCCAGGATGTTGCGGTTATCCCCGTTGGTGACGGCGATGAAGGCGTCGGCGCGCTTGATGCCCGCTCGCTTGAGCACATCCTCATCGGTGCCGTTGCCAAGCACCATCCTCTCGCGCGGGAAGTCTTCACCCAGCCGGCTGAAGGCTCCGCTGTCCTGGTCAATGATCGTCACATCGTGACCTTCGCCGGCCATGAGCTGTGTCAGCGCGGCTCCGACCCGCCCACAGCCCAGGATGACGATTTTCATCTATTGTTCCTCTTCTTGGCGCCCGCCGCCACCGCCATAGATATGGACGTTCAGTGGCTCGCGGCGGCCTCGCGGACGCCTGCGGAATTATAGCACGGCGCGCCACCTCTGGGCCGCCTCATCCCCCAGCTCCCGCCGCGCTCTGGCGCCGGCTCCAGACCTCACCCCCTGCCCCCTCCGCTTCGCTCTGGCGCCGGCTCCGCAACGCCGGGCGTTGCTTCTCGCGCTTGGCGGCGCTCGCGCCGTCGTGCTCCACGAGGAGAGGGCGAGCCAGAAGTGCGCGCCGTTGTGCCCCTTGCGAGGAGAGCCAGCGTCAGAGCGCAGTGGAGCGGGGGTGAGGACATCAATACGCTTTGGCGAAGATGGCCCACTCTCCGGCGGGGCGCCCACAGTGGACGCAGACGCCGCTCCCCTCGGGACGCTCCAGGGGTAGGCAGCGGATGGTCGCCTGTGTCTCCGCCTTGACCTCCGCCTCGCAGGCGGCGTCGCCGCACCACCAGGCTTCCACGAAGCCCAGCCGCGCCTTGTCGGCCATGATCGCCCGGAATTCGTCGTAGCCCGCCACCTGATACGTGCGGCTCTTGCGGAACGCCAGCGCCTGCTCGTAGAGCGTCGTGTGAATCTCTTCCAGCAGCTCAGGCACACGCCGCGCCACGCCGTCTTTGCTGATGGTCTCTTTTGCGGCGCGGTTGGTGCGGGGAACAAGCACGACCTGCCCGTTCTGCGCGTCGCGGGGGCCGACCTCGATGCGGACGGGAACGCCGCGCAGCTCCCAGTCGTTGAACTTGAAGCCGGGCCGCTCTTCGCGCCAGTCCGTCTTCACGCGCACGCCCGCCGTCCGCAGCGCCGATTCTACCTCCGCCGCGTAGGCAGCGACCGTCTCGCGTTCGCCTTCTTTGCGCCAGATGGGCACGATCACCGCCTGAATGGGCGCGACGCGAGGGGGCATGCGCAGTCCCGACTCGTCGCCGTGCGCCATGATGAGGCCGCCGACCATGCGGGTGCTGGCGCCCCAGCTTGTCGTCCAGGCGACCTTGACCTCGCCGTCGGCGTCCTGGAACTGGATGTCGAAGCCGCGCGCGAAGTTCTGTCCCAGGTTGTGCGAGGTCGCCGCTTGCAGCGCCTTGCCGTCGCCCATCATCGCCTCGATACTATAGGTACGCAGCGCGCCGGGGAACTTCTCGCTCTCGCTCTTGCGGCCGGGGATCGCGGGCAGCGCCAGCTCGCGCGCGAAGAAGTCATTGTAGACCTCATGTAGAATCAGCAGCGTCTCGCGCTCGGCCTCCTCCTCCGTGCGGTGGACGGTGTGGCCCTCCTGCCAGAGAAACTCTGAGGTGCGCAGGAAGGGGCGCGTCCGCTTCTCCCAGCGCACGACGTTGCACCACTGGTTGTAGAGCAAGGGCAGGTCGCGGTAGCTGTGGACCCAGCGGGCGTAGGTGTGGCCGATGATCGTCTCGGAGGTGGGTCGCACCACCAGAGGCTCCGCCAACTCCTCACCGCCGGCCCGGGTGACGACGGCCACCTCGGGCGCGAATCCCTCCACGTGCTCGGCCTCGCGCGCCAGGAAGCTGTAAGGGATGAACAGGGGGAAGTAGACGTTCTCGTGTCCGGTCGCCTTGATGCGGTCGTCCATCGCGCGCTGCATGTTCTCCCACAGGGCAAACCCGTAGGGCTTGATGACCATACAGCCGCGCACAGGCGACTCATCGGCCAGCCCCGCTTTGTAGACGAGGTCCAGGTACCACCGCGAGAAGTCGTCCTTCTCCGTCAGATCTTCGACAAACTTGGCGCTCTCCGTCATGTCGCTCCTCCATCCGCGGACGCTCGCGCGCCCAATAAAAAAACCCGCCCTGGAGCCAATTCGCTCCGAGGGCGGGCGCAATGTCCCGCGGTACCACCTCATGCGAGATGCGCGCGAACGCATCCCCTCTGCCCGCGCGCCCAACGGCTTCCGTCGGGAAACGCGGCGTCCCATGATAACGGGGGACCACCGGCGGCCTTATCCCATCAGGTGGGTTTCTGGGCCGCTGCTCGCGGGTCGGTTCCGCGCGGTCACCACGCCGGCTCGCACCCTTCCGGCTCGCTGTCTGTGGAGGAACGTCGCGTACTGGTCCCGGTCTGCGCTTGTAAGTCGTGCTGCTCTGCCA
>DATEGV010000296.1:0-6075 GCA_035279925.1 Ktedonobacterales bacterium
CGGCGGTAGGCGTCGGCGCGAACTGACCATCGCGAATTCGTTGAAAGAGCCGCTGCGTCTCCCGGTCCGGCTCCGAATCCAGCTCGCGCTGGAGCGCGTCCGCGAGCAGGGTATATTGGCGGAGAGCCGCCTGCCGCTGGCCAGAAGCCGCATACACTCGCATCAACGCGAGGGCCGCCTCTTCGCGGGTGGGATCAGCGGCAAGAGCGCGTAGGAGCGCCTCGATCGCGGCGGCAGAGTCGCCCTGTGTGGTATGGAGTTGAGCCGAAGTAAGGAGCAGGCGCAGATATGTCTCGCGCAGCGCCTCGCGGCGCCCGGTTGCCCAGTCGTCATAGCGATCCTCCGGTAAGAGGTCGCCGGTGTAGAGATCGAGGGCGCTCGTGTATGCGTCGAGATCATCGGCGCGCATGGCGGCTGCCGCCGCGCTCTCGAACGTCTCCGCGTCAACCCAGAGGCCGGAGATCGGTTCCAGCGAGACCATGTGTTGGTGCAGACGGAGCGTCTGACTGTGTATTCCCGGTGGGCCACCGGTGGACGTCAGCGCGCGCCGGGCGACGTGGAGCGCATAGTAGAGATTGTTGGCGGCGGCGTCGGATTCCAACTCCGGCCAAAGCAGCTCCATGAGTTGTTCGCGGCGCATGCGATGGCCGGGGGCGAGAGCGAGCAGCTTGATGACGCTCTTGGCCTTTTGCAGGCGCCACAGACTATCAGGAATCGTCTCATCGCTGCTGAAGCTGACATCGAAGCCGCCGAGAAGGCGGACGCGCAGAACCCGCGCGGGCGCCACTGTCGCCGCACGCGCGCCCGCTACGCCAGGTTGAGTGTCCCAATGGCCACCATCTGCCATTTGGCCCGCCATTCCGCTCCGTCGCCGACCCTGCCGTACGCATCCGCGGATACGAGAACTTTGTCCACTTGCCAGGCGAGATATTCAGTTGCGCGTGTGCGACGCTTACGCCACCAACATGCCGACGATCTGGCCGCGCGCGCCGGTCCGGGGCGCGGGCGTGATATCCGGCTGGGTCGGGCGCAGGAAGCCGATGGAGAGGACGGGCTGCCGCTCGCCACGTAGCTCGATGGCGACCATCTCCAACAGGTCGGGCACATCGAGGTCCAGCGCCTGCGCCAGTCGCTCCAGCACGAGCGCGGAGGGATACTTCTTGCCCCGCTCGATCTCGCCGAGGTAGACGACCGAGAGCGCGGACCGCTCCGCCAGCTCCTTGAGCGTGAGGCCCAGCGCCTGCCGCTCGCGCCGGATGACGGTCCCCAGCGTCTCCTGTAGCTCTGCCACGGGTCGCCTCCTCTCGCGAACCTATGCTCATAGCATACACGCGCCTTCGAGGCATGCTGAGAGCATTACTTTTGCCTTCAATTCTACCGCCTGGCGGGGTACGGTTCAAGACACCTCCCCGGGACGGGCAGGGTACGGGTCACGCAGAGTCACGCAGAGTCACGCAGAGTCACGCAGAGTCACGCAGAGTCTGAGGGAGAGACAAGACATGCATTTCATCACACACGGCATGCGATTGTCGGAGCAGCCGCTTGGCGGGCACACCCTGCCGACGCCAGTCGTCTTCGAGGCCGCGCCGCCGCAACGCTGGGAGTACCACGTGGTGACGATTGATCCACGCGAGGAGAATCCGCTGGCCGAGGACCGGCTGGCGACGCTTGGAGACGCGGGATGGCTGCTCGCCGGCATCGTCCACTTCCCGACGGCGGCCAGCCCAACGCGGATCTGCTACTATTTCGTTCGCTCGGTCGCCTAGGCGAGAACAGGAGACATCCACATGACCATCCAGGCTATCGCATCGGAGGGCGCGAGTCTCATCGTGCCGACCGTCATCGAAACGGGCACGCGCGGCGAGCGCGCCTATGATCTGTTCTCGCGGCTGCTACGCGAGCGCATCATCCTCATCAACGGCCCTATCGAGGACCAGATTGCCAGCCTCGTCGTCGCGGAGTTGCTATTTCTGGCCAGCGAGAGCAGCGACAAGCCGATCAACATGTACATCACGTCGCCGGGCGGCGTCATGACGGCGGGCTTCGCGATCTATGATACGATGCGCTCGCTGCGCTGCCCCATCAGCACCACCTGTGTCGGACTGGCCGCCAGCTTCGGCACGATCCTGCTGATGGCCGGCGATCCGGGGCGGCGCTACGCCCTGCCGCACGCGAAGATCCACATGCACCAGCCGCTGATCCAGGGCGGGCTTGGCGGGCAAGTCACGGACATTGACATCCATGCCCGCGACCTGCTGGCCACGCGCGACATGATGAACGACATCATCGCGCTGCATACGGGGCAGTCGCTGGAGGTGATTCGCCGCGACACCGAGCGCGACTTCTTCCTGACGCCGGAGCAGGCGCGCGGCTACGGTATCATTGATGAGGTGCTGCCGTTGGAGGACTGGAAGAGCCGGCGGTCTGAATAGGCAAGTGCAATAAGGAGCATGAGCATGCGGACACTCGTGATCGGCGGGACACGGTTTCTGGGGCGGGCAATCGTCGAGCGGCTGCTCGCGAACGGGCACCAGGTGACGCTGCTCAACCGGGGGGAGAGCGGTCCCGCACTCTTCCCCGACGTTCCCCGGCTGACGATGGACCGCGCCGCCATCTCAGCGGATGCGCTGGGCGCGGGCGCATGGGACGCGGTGATAGACACGTGCGCGTACTACCCAGGCGAGATCGAGCAGACCGTGGCGGCGCTGCGCGGCAA
This sequence comes from Ktedonobacterales bacterium, assembly GCA_035279925.1. Lineage (GTDB taxonomy): Bacteria > Chloroflexota > Ktedonobacteria > Ktedonobacterales > JADMIN01 > DATEGV01. The sequence continues at coordinate 2,717 of DATEGV010000296.1, forward strand.
GGTTGGGCGCTATGCGCTCGTCAGCACCGGCTCCGTTTACCCCGAGCTGCGGCCCTATCCGCTCCGCGAGGACGGCCCGATGGCGGAGTGTACCCCGGAGCAGGCGCGCGACACGAGCATGGAGACGTATGGGGCGCGCAAAGCGGAGTGCGAGCGCGTGCTGAGGCGGCTGGGAGCCGAGGCGGGGATGACAGTCTTCATCGGCCGGCCTACGGTGGTCTATGGGCCGCACGACTACACCGACCGTCTGCACTTCTATCTCGAATCCGTGCGCCGCGGACGGGTGACACTGCCGGACGACGGTATGAGCGTCTTCCACCTGATCTACGCGCCCGACCTGGCGTGGCTCTTCGTGAGGATGACGGAGGCTCCGGCTGATCTGGCTGGGGTGTACAACGTCGCGGCGACGGAGCTATACAGTCTGCGCGAGCTCGTGAATGAAGCGGCGAAGGTGATCGGCGTCGAGCCGGAGATCGCCTATGCGCCGGCGTCGTTGCTGGAGCGCCACGGCATCCAGCCGCAGTTCAATCTGCCGCTGTGGATACCAGGCGAGCACGTCATCAAGGATGTGTCGCGGGCGCAGTTGTTGCTGGGTTTCCGGTCAACGCCGTTCGCGGAGACGTTGCGCGCGACGCTGGCGGCGTATCTGGAGCAGCCGCGCGCGCCGTTGCTGGCGGTGACGGACCCGGACCGGCTGTGGGCCATCGCGCATGGCGAGGCAGATTAGGGACGGGTAACGCAGAGTTACGCAGAGTCACGCAGAGGAGACGGCACATGACGCGGCTCGCGCTCATCTCAGACATCCACGGCAATCTTGTCGCGCTGGAAGCGATACTTGCCGACATCGCGGCGCGGGGTGTGACGGAGATCGTCTGCCTCGGCGACATCGCGGCGACGGGTCCGCAGCCGCATGAGGTGGCCGAGCGGGTGCGCGCGCTGGGCTGCCCCGTGGTGATGGGCAACACGGACGCCTGGCTGTTGACGCCGGCTCCCAGGCCGGATGGGGATGAGGCGCAGCGCGTGCTGGACGCGATTGATCTGTGGTGCGCCGAACAACTCACGCCGGAGGATCGCGCCTTCCTGGCGAGCTTCCAGCCGACCGTTTCCGTGCCGCTGGATGGCGGGAAGCGGCTGCTCTGCTACCACGGCTCACCGCGCTCGTTCAACGACCGCATGACGCCGGACACGCCGGAGGAGCAGGTATCGGAGTGGCTGACAGGCACGGACGCGGACCTCTACGCCGGCGGCCACACGCATGTCCAGATGCTGCGGCGCTACCAGCGGAGCATCCTCGTCAATCCGGGCAGTGTGGGCCTGCCGCTCAACCCCACCTTTCCCGGCCCGGACATCCGCAATCCCGCCTGGGGCGAGTACGCGCTCGTCGAGTGCGACGGCGACCGGCTGAGCGTTGCCCTTCAGCGCGTCCCGTTCGATACGGCGGCGCTGGTGCGCATCGCCCACACTAGCGGGATGCCCCACGCGGAGGTGTGGAATGCGGATTGGGATGGGGTATAAATAAGCTGGCCGCACAGATCGTATGGCGCATCATACGTGCGAGTGTCGCGGTCAGAGTCAGGACGCCGATGTGTCAAGCATGAGCAGACGGCGGGAGAGACGCATATGGGCGCGGAGTTCATCTTGGAAGGCGGCGTCTCCTTACGTGGTGGTCCACTTGGCCACATCGTGCGGCTTCGGGTAGGAGACGTGATTTTTCGGCTGCGCATTACTGAACACTGGGAGCGCGGCGGCGAGGCTGAATCCACCGCGAGCAGCCGGCAAACGCACATAATTGAATTCCTCGACTACAGTGAGGACGACCTTGACCACGAATTTGACCATGTGCCCTACGAGGATGACCGTTTCGCCTGGGCCGCCGAGTATTTCGTGACGGCCAGTGAGAGCACTCTCGCCGCCATAACTGTATTGGTTCACGGTGAGCAGGTACCAGTGCAACCTGAGCAACTCCGACGCATTGAGACGGGGACGATGGTCGGCCCGATCTGGTGTCCGGTCGCCAACATGAAGGCGGAGCGCGCCTTCGGACCAGGCGGCGTGGAGGTCAAGCGCGGGAGCAAGCATTTCGCCCCTGGCGCCAAGCTCTATTGCGATAGGGCTTCGTGGGGAGCTGTCTACTACGACCAAATCCAGGTCGTCGGACATCACCGCGCCTCACACCGCTACGTGACGATGATCGTCAGCTCATCATGGCTCACTAACTGGCGTGTGGAGCTGGCGTACAGCCCGTATGTGATTCGCGCGTTCTGGCCACGGTGGGATGGAACCGCTGAGGGCAAGGAACGCGCTCAAGAAATCGTTGACATGATGCGCGAGTTCGAGGCAGCCGGCAAATAATCGCCATCCCCATATATGACACTCCATGCCATATATCGCCGCGTATCCTGATGGTGTGGGTCATAACATCACAACAAGGGGGTATGCGGTGAAGTACGGATTCGTGTTCCCGGGCGGGGAGGCGCGCGAACTGGCGGAGATGGCGCATGAGGCGGAGGACGCCGGCTGGGATGGCGTCTTCATTCCCGATTGCATTTTCATTGATGCGCCGGAGGTCGCGGACGAGCTCGGCTTCGATCCGTGGGTGACGCTGGCGGCGATGGCCATGCGTACCGAGCGCATCCGGCTGGGCACGATGATCACGCCACCCTCGCGCCGCCGTCCATGGAAGCTCGCCCGCGAGGTCGCCACCCTCGACCGGCTCTCGCATGGTCGGATGCTGCTGCCTGTCGGTCTGGGCGCGCTGGACGACGCGGGCTTCGGGCATGTGGGCGAGGCGACGGACCGCAAGACGCGGGCGCGCATGCTGGACGAGTCGCTGGCGATCCTGGCGGGCCTCTGGAGCGGCGAACGCTTTAGCTATAGCGGCGCGCACTATCAAGTGACCGATCTCAAGTTCACGCCGACACCCATCCAGCGGCCGCGCGTTCCCATCTGGGTCGTCGCCGCCTGGCCGCGTGAACGCTCGATGGCGCGGGCGCTCCAGTGGGATGGGATCGTCCCGCAGCGCATGAACGCCGACGGCATGGCCGACACAATGACGCCAGAGGACATCCGTGAGATGACGGCGTACATCAAGGAGCGGCGCGGCGAAGGGTCGGCGGCGTTCGACATCACCATCGAGGGCCGCACTCCTGGCGATGACCGTGAACAGGCGCGTGCGATGGTACAGCCCTACGCCGAGGCCGGCGCGACGTGGTGGATGGACGCGATGTGGTCCGCGCCCAACAGCGCCGCGGATGTGCGCGCCCGCGTCCGGCAGGGTCCACCACGGGAATAGATACGGTTCACGCAGAGACACAGGGTACGGTTCACGCAGGGACACAAGGTACGGTTCACGCAGAGTC
>DATEGV010000297.1:0-11842 GCA_035279925.1 Ktedonobacterales bacterium
GCGGCCGGGCCCGAGGGCGACGGCGCGGGCTGTTCGCGCGGATCGTCGCGATCGCCGCCGTTCTGATTCTTGGCATAGCGGCCGGCGTGGGCGCGGCTGTCCCTGTCTCGCGCGGAGACGCGCCCAGTTGGCTGAACTTCACGAAGGGATGGTTCGCGCCGAACGCGGCGCCGACGGTCGCCATCACACCCACCGCGACGGAGCCAGTGGTGAGCGGCGCCACCGAGATCGGAACCGTCGCCATTAGCGCCCCGGTCTGCGCGAACGGCGTCATCAGTGTGACGCTAACGAACCAGAGCACATCGCCGGTGAGTTGGGCGACCGGCAGCCCAGACGCAGATAACGCGACGTTTGGGACGAGCGCGACCACCGCGACACAGCCGACCCTCACCGGGACGCTTGCCGCGGGCAAACAGGTGACGCTCTACGTAGCCGGTCCGGCGACTGGGACCGCGTATCACATTAGCGTCGTCGCCTCCGGAGGAGCAGTACAACTCCTCGTACGCTCATGCTAAGATAGGGACGACGTGGTGAGAGCATCAGACCGTGGCGGATCGGCGATGACCCCGCGACGGAAGCATAGGGGAATGCGAATTGGCTGCTGAAGTCGGGAAGAAGTACGTCATTATCGGGAACGGCGTAGCGGGAACGACATGCGCGCAGACGCTGCGCAAGAATGACGCCGCCTGCGATATCTGGCTCATCACCAACGAGCCATATCCCCTCTACAACCGGGTGTCGCTGCCGCGCTTCCTGCAGGGCCTACTGCCGGAGCAGAAGGTGATGATCCGCGACTTCGCCTGGCATGAGGAGCAGCGCATCACCCTGCTGACTAACACGCTGGTGGAGCGCGTGGACACCGACGAGCGCGTGGTGTACCTGGACAAAGGCGGGCCACTGCGCTACGACGCGCTGCTTGTAGCGACTGGCGGCTGGGCCAATAAGCTCGACGTGCCGGACGTCGCGGGCGTCCAGCACATCTACAACTTCGTGACGCTCGACGACACCAAAGACCTGATCGCGCGGGCGCTGGAGAGCCAGCACGCCGTCACCTCCGGCGGCAGCTTCATCGCCTACGAGCTGACGGAAGGCTTCAATAAGCGCGGCGTCCATGTGACGTGGCTAATGCGCGGCCCATACTGGCTGCGGACGACGCTGGACGAAGAGGGCGGCCGGCTGGTGGACGAGATCGCGACACACCACGGCGTCGAGGTCGTCCACGGCGAGGAGATCAAGGAAGTGTCATCGGCGCACGGGCTGCCGACGGGAGTCACCACACGCAATGGCCGCGACTTTCCCGCCGAGGTGATCGGCGTGGGGCTGGGACTGACGCTGAACCACGGCTTTCTGGACGGCACGGCCATCGAGCGGCGCTCCGGTATCGTCGTCAACGAGTACATGGAGACGAACGTGCCCGGCGTCTACTCCGCCGGAGACGTGGCCGAGTTCTATGATTCGATGATCGGTCGCCACCATACGATGGGCACCTGGGACAACGCGCTGGCGCATGGGCGCATCGCCGCCGCGAGCATGGCGGGTGGCCGCGAGCCGTATGTGGATGTGCCGACGTACACCAGCCCGCTCTTCGACACGAATATCGCGGTGATGGGCATCGCGGAATCCAACAACCCTGAGCTGTCGTCCATCTCGAAACTGATGCCCGGCGATCGCGGTGGCAAGGACTACCGCAAGTTCTTCTTCAAGGGCAACCAGCTCGTCGGCGCGGTCTTCATCGGCAGCCCGAAGGGGCGCAAGAAGGTGGTGAACCTCATTCAGACGCGGCAGGAGTACGCGGAGGGCGGCGAGCGCATGGGCCTCTTCGACGTGCGGTGATGGCGGCTCTTGCCTCATCTACTGTATCGCCGAAACTCGAACGTCTACATTGAGCGCCTGCGCGACCCACTGGTCGTCTTCCTGGTAGATGACCACCTTAATCGTTCGGCTCATTGATACCCCTTGCGCCAAAGGCGTCCTTACAATTCGCCTGCAGCCACCACATCAATCTACGCGGAAACACATGCCTCAGGAGGCAAATCGTTGTGTATGTCGCGTCACCGCTCCAACGCAAAAGTGGTCTGGCCGTGTCGCGCACTTTTCTGACACACCGCGCGTCCAAATCTCCGGTATGATGTCGCCATCCAATCATCGAGGAGGAAGGGCGCCCCATGAGCGAAGCGACCACACCCGCGCAGTGCGTCGCGCTGCTGCGCGCGACCTTCCCCGATCTGCGCGTCGAACGGTATACCCCCATCGGCGAGGGCTGGGACAGCGTCGCGCTGCTCGTCAACGATCAGGATGTCTTCCGCTTCGCCAAACGGCCGGATGTCGCCGTGCGCCAGGGACGCGAGGCCGCGCTGCTGCCGCTGCTCGCGGACCGGCTGCCGCTGGCGATTCCGCGCTACACCCACACCTGGGCTGATCCCGCGTGGCCGGGCTTGCGCATCGTCGGCTACTCCGTGTTGCCCGGCGAACAACTCTTCCCCGACCACGCGCGACCCGAGCATCGCGCGGAGCAGGCCGCGCAGCTTGGCGCATTCGTGAGCGCGCTGCACGCCGTACCCGTCGAGGAGGCGCGGCAACATGGCGTCCAGGGCGGCGACGCCGAGAGCCAACGCGAAGCGTATCGGCGCTTCTATGAGCGGGTACGCGCGGATATGCTGCCGCTGTTTGACGGCCACACGCAGGCGGCCATAATTGGCTTCTGGACGAGTTTTCTGAATGACGACGCTTGTTTCGCCTTCACACCCACGCTGGTCCATCGCGACTTGAACACCGAGCACATCCTCTACGATCCCGCCACTGGCACGCTCACCGGCGTCATTGATTGGGGTGACGCCAGTATTGACGACCCGGCGCTCGACTTCGCCGCCGTGCGCAGCCAGCTTGGTGAGGACTTCGCGCGCCAGATGCTCGCCGCCTATCGCCATCCGCTTGACGCGACCTTCACTCGGCGCATGGCGGTCTATGCTGGCATGGAACCCTTCCACGAGATACGCTTTGGGCAGGTGGACGGCGACGCGGCGCATCTGGCGCACGGCGTCGAGTGGGCGCGGCGGCTCTTCGCGGAGGCGTGACATGTCGGGAATAGAGGGCGCTACGGCGGCGGACGCGCTGCGCCGCTTCGGCGCGTGCCTGGAGCATGGCGACACCGAGGCAGCGGCGGCGTGTTTCACGGAGGACGCGGTGTACGAGGAGCCGCCGCGCTTCGCCTTCACCGGTCGCCCCGCCCTGCGCGCCTTCATCGCGGACTTCCTGGCCCGTCACACCGAGGTCCGCTTCACCGTCGCGCGCACGCTCGCCTCAGCCGATGGCGCGCTGATGGCCGCCGAGTGGCGCTGGTCCTATCGCAGCCTGGACGGCTCCGCCCACGCCTTCGCCGGCATGTGCTTCGTCGAGCTACGCGACGGCCTGATCGCGCGCTGGCGCGGGTACTCGGTGGCGGTCGGATGAGAGAATCCCTACCCGTAGGTCGCGAGTCCTGCTCCCCTTCCCCTTGCGAGGGGAAGGGGTTGGGGAATGCGGACACCCCAGAGGCCGGGGATAGGTTCCGAATTATCCCTTGCATCCCCCGCCCGCAAGGGGTACACTTGTCGTACACGATCGGCGCGTGATGACAACGGGCCGGTCGCCCCACAGCGAAAGGAGGGTAGCGTTATGAACATGTCCGCACGTGCGCGTTCAGGACAGCGTCAACGCTTCGCCCTCCATCACCAGAGACCGACAGACCGCTCTCAGTAGCGGCCATGTGACGCTGCTTCCTCGACACGCAACTGGCGGACGGATATTCGCCGGTTGCTTTTTTATTGCCTTCCACGCGCTCGCCGCCGGCCAGCATGCGCGGTCCACGCGACGCGGGGAAACGAATCTTATCGAGGGAGCTACAGAGCTTGAATACACGAGACACAGCGGCGTCCGCCTCCACAGAGAACGGCGGCTCCACGTTGGTCGAAGGGTTGATTATTGACGGCAGCCGGGGGCTGTACCGCGTGCAGACGCCGGCGGGCGACCTGCTCTGCACGATTCGCGGGCGGCTCCGCAAAGAACTGAGCTACGCCGAGAGCGCCAACGCGCGCAAGTCCGTCCGCAGAGTCGCCGTCAAGCCACACGATCCCGTGGCCGTTGGCGACCGCGTGCGGGCGCTGCCGACCGGCGGCGACTCCGGCGTGATCGAGGAGGTCGTGGCGCGGGCCGGAGGCGCGTTCAGCCGGCGCGATCCCGATCCCAAAGCCGGCGCGAATGGCACGCTCACGACGGTGGCGGGCCTGGATCAGCTTGTGGCCGTCTTCGCCACGCGCGAGCCGGTGCCGCATCTGGGGCTGCTGGATCGCCTGCTCGTCGTCGCGGAGGCGCAGGGTATCGCCGCGCTCATCTGCTTCACAAAGATGGATCAGGGGATGGACGCCTGGCTCGCGGAGCGGCTGCGCGTCTACGAGCGGCTGGGCTATCCGGTCCTACAGACAAGCGTGGCGACCGGCGAGGGCATCGCCGCGCTGCGCGAGCGGCTGGCGGGCAAGGTCTCCGCGTTCGTCGGCAAGTCGGGCGTCGGCAAGTCCAGCCTGCTCAATGCGCTGACTCCTGGGCTGGGCCAGCGTGTGAGCGAGGTGAGCGCGACGACAGGCAAAGGGCGGCATACGACGACGAACACGCGCCTCTTCCCGCTTGATGGACCAGATGGAGGCTACATCGCCGATACGGCGGGCATCCGCGCGCTCGGTCTCGACGGCGACGCGACCAGCGACCTGGACCAGTGGTTTCGGGAGTTTCGCCCCTACCTCGGCCAGTGCGCGCATCGCGACTGCCGGCACGACGGCGAGCCGGGCTGCGCTATCCGCGCGGCCGTCACCAGCGGCGCGATTGACCGCGAGCGGTACACGAGCTATCTGCGGCTGCGAGAGGGAGAGTGAAGAGGTCTATCCCGGCTGCGCAAAATTGTCGCGATACTCGATCAGGAAGTCCCATAGAGCGGCGGCCGCGGCCGAGGGGTGGCCGCCCGCGCGCCGCGCCAGCGACCAGTGCCGGTGGACGGGAAAGCCCACCACATCCAGCACGAGCAGACGCTTCAGTTCCAGCTCGAGCTCGATGGCCGCCAGCGGCATTACCGCGATCCCCAGGTCCGCCGCCACGGCCTGCTTGATCGCGCCGCTGCTGCGCAGCTCCATCCCGATGTGCACCTGCATGCCTCGCGCTCCTAGCAGCCGCTCCGTGTCAATGCGGGTGCCGGAGCCAGCCTCGCGCATGAGCAGGTTATCGTCCTTCAGGTCGTCCAGGGTGACGCCCTTCTCGTGCGCCAGCGGGTGGCGCGGCGAGGCGATCACCACCAGCTCATTGGGAACGAATGTCGCCACTTCGAGATCGTGCGCGTCCTCGATGAGACCCATCACCGCCAGGTCCACCTCGTTGTCGAGCAGGCGCTTCTGCACGGTGAAGCGGTTCAGCACATCCAGTGTCAGCTTCACGCCGGGGGATTCGCGGTGAAACGCTCCCAGCGCCGGCGGCACGACGTAGATACCCGCCGTCGTCGAGGCGGCGACCTTCACGGTGCCACGTCTGCCGCCGCCGAGTTCCTCCATCACCAGGCGTGTCTCATCCAGCAGCGCGAAGATGCGCTCACTGTAGCCGAGCAGTTCGCGCCCGGCTTCGGTCAGATGCTGCGAGCGGCCCACCTTCTCGAAGAGCGGCAGGCCGATGCTCTTCTCCAACGCCTTCACCTGGAGCGAGACGCCCGGCTGGCTCAGGTAGAGGGCCTCGGCGGCGCGCGAGTAGCCGCCGTACTCCGCGACGGCATGGAAGATCCGTAGCTGATGGAGGTTGATCTCCATAAGTTTTCCTTATCCATTTCACTAGGAACAGATATTGCACATTATACATGATTACGGGTATTCTTCGAGCAGACATCGCCCGAATGGTCGGCGCGCAACGGAGCGCGGCGGCGCGGCGGCGAGCGTACACACCTGAGGAGAAGCATTGATGAGCACACTGTTACGTGATCACCATGTGGATGAGCTCGCAAAGAGCTGGAACGAGGATCCGCGCTGGGCGGGCATCGAGCGCGGCTACAGCGCGGACGATGTGCGGCGGCTGCGCGGCTCCGTAGTCATCGAGTATACGCTCGCCCGGATGGGCGCCGAGCGCCTCTGGAACCTGCTGCATACCGAGAAATATGTGGCGGCGCTGGGCGCGTTGACCGGCAACCAGGCCGTCCAGCAGGTCAAGGCTGGGCTGCAAGCGATCTATTTGAGTGGCTGGCAGGTCGCGGCTGATGCGAACCTCTCCGGCCACATGTACCCCGACCAGAGCCTCTACCCCGCCAACAGCGTTCCCCAGGTCGTCAAGCGCATCAACCAGGCGCTGCAACGCGCCGACCAGATCCACCATTCCGAGGGCAAGAACGGCGTCAACTGGTTCGCGCCGATCGTCGCGGACGCGGAGGCCGGCTTCGGCGGGCCGCTCAACTGCTTCGAGCTGATGAAGGCGATGATCGTGGCCGGCGCGGCGGGCGTCCACTTCGAGGACCAGCTTGCCTCCGAGAAGAAATGCGGCCACATGGGGGGCAAGGTGCTCATCCCCACGCAGAGCGCCGTCAAGAACCTGACGGCGGCGCGCCTGGCCGCCGACGTGATGGACGTTCCCACGCTGCTCGTCGCGCGCACCGACGCCAACGGCGCCAAGCTCATCACGAGCGACGTTGACCCCTATGACCAGCCGTTCCTCACGGGCGAGCGCACCTCGGAAGGCTTCTTCCGCATCCACAGCGGCATCGAGACGGCAATAGCGCGCGGCCTGGCCTACGCGCCGCACGCCGACCTCATCTGGTGCGAGACCTCCGAGCCGAGCATCGAAGAGGCTCGCCACTTCGCCGACGCGATCCACGCGCGCTACCCCGGCAAGCTCCTCGCCTACAACTGCTCGCCGTCCTTCAACTGGCGCAAGAAGCTGGACGCCCAGACGATCGCCACCTTCCAGCAGCAGTTGGGCGAGATGGGCTACAAGTTCCAGTTCGTCACGCTCGCCGGCTTCCATGCCCTCAACCACAGCATGTTCGAGCTTTCGCTCGGCTATCGCGCGCGCGGCATGGCGGCGTATTCGGAGCTGCAAGAGCGCGAGTTCGCCCTAGAGGACTCCGGTTACACGGCGACCAAGCATCAGCGCGAGGTCGGTACGGGCTACTTCGACGAGGTGGCGCAGGTGATCGCGGGCGGCGCCTCCTCCACGACGGCGCTGACCGGCTCGACTGAAGAAGAGCAGTTCCATTAGGAGTTGTCTCACCCGCTGACCTCGCCCTCTGCCCCGCTCTCCCGCGAGGCGAGGGGGAACCCAATCCCGGAGGTCGCGACTCCGGCTCCCCGATCCCCTTTGGGGAAGGGACTGGGGGTGAGGTTCTTAATGGACAGGGTACCGAGGCAGCGCGTGCCTAATAGGCAGTACAGGGCGGCCCATGCGCGGGTCGCCTTTTCGTGTGTGTCTGTGTCATCATCTAATCCAGTACGGTCCGCCCGGCGTACCTCCAGCAAGTAGAAGGGAAGCGGCATCGCATGACCACCTCTAATCCGCGCGCGTATCCTGACGGCGTCGAGTTCCTCGGCAATGTCTCCCTCGAATACGCCGACATCCTCACCCCCGAGGCCGTCGCCTTCGTCGTGAAACTCCAGCGCGCGTTCGGACACCGCCGCGAGGAACTGCTCCAAAAGCGCATAGATCGCCAGGCCGCGCTGGACGCTGGGGAGCTACCCGACTTCCTGCCGGAGACCGCCGCCGTGCGCGCGGGCGACTGGAGCATCGCGCCGTTTCCCGCCGACCTCGACGACCGGCGGGTCGAGATCACCGGGCCGACCGACCGCAAGATGGTCATCAACGCGCTCAACTCAGGCGCCCGCGTCTTCATGGCGGACTTCGAGGACGCCAACGCGCCGACGTGGACCAATCTCATCGAGGGGCAGCTCAACCTGCGCGACGCCGTGAACCGCCGCATTGACTTCACCAGCCCGGAGGGCAAGGACTACAAGCTGAATGGGCGCACGGCGGTCCTCTTCGTGCGTCCGCGCGGTTGGCACCTGGCCGAGAAACATATGGTCGTGGACGGTCTGCCCGTCTCCGGCAGCCTCTTCGACTTCGCGCTCTACTTCTTCCACAACGCGCGTGCGCTGCTCCAGCGTGGGACCGGCCCGTACTTCTACCTGCCCAAGATGGAGAGCCATCTGGAGGCGCGACTCTGGAACGAGGTCTTCACGCTCTCAGAGGAGGAGCTTGGTATCCCGCACGGAACGATCAAGGCGACGGTGCTGATCGAGACGCTGCTGGCCGCGTTCGAGATGGACGAGATCCTCTACGAGCTGCGCGACCACTCGGCGGGGCTGAACTGCGGGCGCTGGGACTACATCTTCAGCGCGATCAAGAAGCGGCGCAACGACCCCGCCTTCGTGCTGCCCGACCGTTCGCAGGTGACGATGACCGTTCCCTTCATGCGGGCGTATACGCAACTCTGCATCAAGACCTGCCATCGGCGCGGCGCGCACGCGATGGGCGGCATGGCGGCCTTCATTCCCGTCAAGGGCGACGAGGCGCTCAACGAGAAGGCGTTCGCGCAGGTGCGCGCGGACAAAGAGCGCGAGGCGACCGACGGCCATGACGGCACGTGGGTGGCGCACCCCGGCATGGTGGGGTTGGCGACCGAAGTCTTTGACGCGATCATGCCGCAGCCGAACCAGATTGACCGCAAGCGCGAGGATGTCCACGCGACGGCCGCCGACCTGCTGGCCGTGCCAGACGGAACGATCACCGAAACAGGGCTGCGCACCAACATCAAAGTCGGCGTGCAGTACATCGCGGCATGGCTCGGCGGCTTGGGCGCGGTCCCGCTCTACAACCTGATGGAGGACGCGGCGACGGCGGAGATCTCGCGCGCGCAGGTCTGGCAGTGGATTCGCCACCCGATGGGTGTGCTCGACGATGGGCGCAAAGTCACCGTCGAGCTTTTCCACCAGCTCATGGATGAGGAGATGGCCGAGCTGCGCGCGGGTCGCGGCGAGCAGCGCTACACGCCGGAGAACCTGGAGCGCGGGGCGCAGCTCTTCGAGCAACTGACGACCGACGATCAGTTTGTAGAGTTCCTGACACTGCCAGGCTACGCGCTGCTGCCGTAGGGGTGGCCTCACCCCCACCCTCTGCGCTCTCGGGCCGGCTCCGTGGAATCTCACCCCCGGCCCCTTGGCCCTTTTCCGCCGCCCGGGCACGGGGCAGCGCGTACCATTCCATCCCCATCTCCGCGTCAACGCATCCACTCGATGTCTATCCACCCATCACGCCGGCCGCCTCCAGCGTGTTGGCGGCGATGTGTAACGCGCGGCGCTCTCCAGAGATATAGCCCGTAGAGACTGAACGCGGCGGAGGGAATGAGCCATGGCGCCTCCACCGCACGGTCCTGTTCAGGGTCCTGTTACGGGCGGGTGTGGTTTACGATCCGCTCAGTTTCCACAGACACGAGGAGGCAACCAATGCTTGCATGGAAGGGATGGACGGCAACGTCTGAAACCGTTTGTACGGCCGCGGGCGCCGGTCACGCCCTGGTATGGCGCCTTTTCAGTCGCTACTCAGCCGCGGTAGGGGGGCGCCGGCGGAAGAAGATGCCGCGGATGCGCACGCGGCGCGGCGCGCGAACGGTGGCGGCGCCGGCGGGTGTCACGGTGACGGTGGTGGGGAACTGGTCGAGGTGAGTACCGCGATACTCCGTCCAGAACGTCTCGACGAGCGACTGGATCAGCCCGGCGACCGGCGCGGCGAAGAGCGCGCCCCAGATTCCGAAGAGTTCCGTCCCGGCGATCAGCGCGATCAGCGAGAGCGCGGGATGCAGACCGACCGCTTTGCCCACGATGCGCGGCCCTACTACGTCGCCCTCGATGACGTGTACGATCACGAAATACCCCAGCACCAGCACGGCGAGGACGACACCCTGGGTCAGCGCGACGAGCACGCAGGCGACGCCAGAGACGATCACACCCAGGAAGGGGATGAACTCCAGCACGAACGCCAGGATGCCCAGCAAAACGGCGAAGGGCAGATGGAATAGAAAGTACATGCCGAAGCCGACCAGCAGGCCGATCAGCGCCGCGAGCGTTACCTGGCCCCGGATGTAGCCGCCGACGACGCGATTGACCGTATCCAGAAAGTAGGTGATGCGGTGGCGCTGGCTGAGCGGGGTATCTGTGCGCATCCACTGGCCGATGCGCGGGCCGGCGGCTAGAAAATAGACGCTCAGCACCAGCGTGACGACCAGGCCGACGAGCACGTTCGCCACGCTCGATACAATCGGCAGGGCGTGTGAGGCAACTCCTGGTAAGGCGGCTCGGAGCCGTTGATCGAGGCCGTTGATGGCGCTGGTGGAGACACCAAACCGGCTCAGCAAGGCGCGAACGCCGTTGTGCTGACTACTCCCAGGCTTCGCCGCCGCCTGCAAGCTGCTGATAAGGTTTGACACCTCATGCGATACCGTGCCAGCGATGATATAGATGAGTAGAACGAGCGCCCCGCCGAAGATACAATACGCGACGACGATGGCGAGCCAGCGCGGCAGCCAGCGTGTCAGCCGGCTGACAACGGGCGTCAGGGCGTAGGCGATGAGCACGGCGAGCGCGATCAGGATGACCGTCTGCGCGACAAGGCCGAGCAGCCAGAAGACCACAGCAATGACGGCTCCCCACGCCAGCAATGTTAGCGGGATGAAGAGCCGGCGCATCCACACGCGCTCATCCGCTGGGCGCTCGGCGGGCGCGTTGATCGGTCGCAAAGTCGCGGACATGTCGCCTCTTTTTCTTCCGGCATGCGGCGCTCGTCCTCCGGCTTATCCACCAGCCGGCGGCGCGAGCGCACAGAGATGCCGTCAACGACACATTCGCAAGCCATGTGCCGATGCTGTAGGCGTTGAGCGACTAGAATAGCCTCATGGCGCCACATAGCCGATGCTTCCAGTTGACCCGTCTTGTGATTCGGTGGTGAACCAGATATTCCCATCTGGGGCAGCGGTCAGATATTGCAGCATATCGGTCGTCCCGCTGATTGGATAGGATTTCGCGGCGCCGCTCGACGATATGCGCTCAATGCCGTTTCCGACGAACCAAAGATTGCCGTCTGAGTCTGTCGTGATGCATCCACCAGCGACCCCGGTGGCAACGGTTGTGATCTGCCCGCCACTGGTTATGCTGTCCACGTTACCATTCGAATCAGTGAACCACACTTTACCACCTGGTCCCCCAGAGAGGCATAGCGCTCTGGTGGAAAACGGATACAAGGTTGTGCCGCCACTTGGGGTCATCTTGCCGATGCCATCTTTATCGCTGAACCAAAGATTGCCATCGGGTCCTGCGGTGATGCTCGTGGGGAAACCATTTGCTGAAGGGTCATTGAATTCGGTGACGGAGCCGCTTGGGGAGATTCGTCCGATTTTGTTGGTGTACTGCTCCGAAAACCACATGTTGCCGTCAGCCCCTGCGGTCAATCCACAGACGACATGGATGTTCCCATATGAACCCAGGCCCTCCGGTGTTTGGTAGGCTTGGAACGAACCCGCAGTGGTGATGCGCCCGATGGACGTGCTTTCTGGCTGGCCGTTAAAGGCAAGCGTGAACCATAGCGCTTTGTCGGGGCCAACCGCCATGCTACCAGTGGGAAACCCAGCACTCTGGGGAATAGAAAACTGATGGATGGTTCCCGACGGCGTGACGTATCCCACGATGTCTGATGTTCCGGTGGAAATGCTCGCCGCTGTAAACCAGACGTTGCCATCAGGTCCACCGACGATGCTTGCCGGTAGCAGATTGTTCGGCAGGGCAAAGATTTTCGTGGTTCCGGA
>DATEGV010000298.1:0-7507 GCA_035279925.1 Ktedonobacterales bacterium
CTGCGTCGCGCCCGCGCGCAAGTGTCCCCGTCAGGTCTGCCCCCGCTCGTCGACGCTGCCGCATTCACGAGCCGAAACGCCCAGACGCCCAGCGTCCGCCCCGCGCGGACAACGGCCGTCGAGATGGCGTTCTGGGACGGCCTCACTTGCCGTGAGATCGCCGCCGCCACCGGCGCGACCGTGGCCCAGGCGCTCAACGATCTGCGCGTGGGATTGCGCGGCGTTCAGAGCGGTGTAGCATACAGTGCGCAATGTCTGGACGGAGACCAGGCAACGCCGGCCCACAGCGCGCGTCGCGCCTGACGCGCCCGACCACCAGCGCCTACTCCATTTTGCGGAAGCGTCCCTTCTCGCAGACCACCACCAGACGCACCCCATCCTCATCGAAGAGACCCTGTGTCCAGCGACAGCCGACACTGCCATCCGGCGCTGTTCCCATCTGCTCTAACCGGAGACACTCTTCGACAAGATCAACACTGGCGTTCGCGCGCAGCATATACGCGAACGCATCGCCCTCGCGCCAGTAATAGCGCCAGCCACGCAGGTCTTCGTAGACAAACACCCGAGACTTCGCCACCCCACCACCTCCCGCATGTCGCGACGCCGCCCGCCGCTCGAGATGGATCCGCACCGCGCCACGGCGCTTCGTCCCCGGCTTCCATTACCCGCCTTGGGATGGGGCAAACCGGAGTCGCCGTGACCCGCGTGACTCTATTGAGGTTGAATCGGCCGCTGCCCGTACGCGAGAAAGTACGGCCAGATGTGGCGTCCCTGCGCGATCTCGCGCCGCGCCGCCTGCATCGTCGTCTCGAAGTTGCTCGCCGTCGTCGTGCCATCGCTCAGCAGCCGCGCCCTGATGCCTTCGTGGAGCGCATAGTAGTTCGTCTCCATCATGCTACCCGCGTGGCCGCCCCACTTCCCCAGCGCCATCGGCAACTCACGCTCCACCACGCCCTGCGCGCCCGCCGCCCGCAGAAAGCCACCGATCTGGGGTGTCGCCATGATATTGACGCCGCGCGGCATCCCTACCCCCACCAGCCAGTCGTGCAGCACATTCATCGCGGGACCGCCGTAGGCCGGGATCGCCTCGAGCAGCTCCACCCAGCCGCCCGGTTTGGTCACGCGCAACAGTTCCACGACCACCCCCGGCCAGCGGGCCTCCGGGATCGCCGCCACCAGCAGCCGCTGATGCACGAAGTCGAAGGTCGCGTCCGGAAACGGCAGCCCTTCCAGGACGTTGCCCTGCACGTACACATAGTTGTCCGGCCGGCGATCCAAACCGTTGCCGAGCGAGAGCGTGTCGTCAGCCGGCGGTGGCACCACATCCAGCCCGATCACGTTCGCCCGTGGAAAGAGCGACGCCAGCTCCATCGCCCAGCGCCCCGTTCCCGTGCCCACATCCAGAATGTTCGTCGGCGCGTTGACCGGGGCCGCGTAATTGCCCTTGAGCGCGAACCGAAACAGAAAGTGCTGGAAATCCAGGCGATTGATCTCCTGGTCATCCTTCGCCAGAAAGTAGGGCTCCTCGACGAGATACTGCCGCCCCAGCAGCGAGCGTAAGGGGCGAGCGCGACGAGAAGCGCCCTTCGCCGTCCGCGCGGCGCCCCGCTTACGCCTCCATGCCATCCATCCCATAGCCAGAACGCCTTTCCGTTCTCACCTGCCCGCCACAAACCACACGTCGTATCTCAGCAACACGGGCAAGTCGCTTCATCCATCGTAGCAACCGCTGTCAAGCGAAATGCCCGCGCGCTCGTCACGGCAGCGTCAACAGCCCGAGCTGCGCCTTCAGCCGGATGATGCGATGCAGCGCCTCATGCAGCCGCGCCTGTGAGATGCGCCCCGACTGCACCGCCTGCGTCATCGCCGTCACCACCGCCGCCAGCCGGTCCTGCTCGATCGGCGCCTCGATCAGATCGTCTCCCGCCAGGAACGCGCGCACGCACGCCTCGGCGATCCCTTGCGCCGGGTCCGCATAGCCTTGCTGTCGCATGAACTGGATCAGGCCCTGCGCGTCCATCGCATCGGTCACAACGACGCCCTGATAGCCAAGTTGCCCGCGCAAGACTTGCTGCACCATCACCGGCGAGAGCGAGGCCGGCGCGCTGGAATCATACGCCGGCACGATCACGTGCGTCACCATAATCATGTCCGGGTTGCGCGCCAGCAGCGCCTGGAACGACGCGAAATCCACCGCGTTCAGCTCCGCTTTGGAATGCGAGACCGTCGGCAGCGTGTAGTCGGGATTACCGCTGGCCGCGCCGATGCCCGGCCAGTGCTTCAGCGTACCCGCCACGCCGTTCTGTTGCAAACCATCCAGGAACGCCCCGGCGTACGTCGTGACCGCCTGTGGCGTCGTGCCAAAGGTGCGACTCTGGTCAATGCCGCCCCCCTGATAGACATCGGCCAGCGGCGCGAAGTCCACGTTCAGCCCCATCGCGCGCATGCGCTGGGCGTCCGTCTGCGCCTGCGCGTAGACCTGTTGCGCGTTGCCGGAGGCGGCAAGCTGCTGTGGCGAGGGTGTGGAACCATAATAGAAGGAGAGACGGTCCACCAGCCCGCCCTCCTCATCCGTCGCCAGCAGAAGCGGCTCGCTGGCGTGCGCCTTGAGCGCCTGTATCAGCTGCTCCATCCCACTGAGCGTCGTCGGCATGAGCGGTCCGCCGTTGTAGTTCGGGAACACGATCGCGCTGCCCAGATCCCATTGGCTGAGCGCCTGATCGAGATTGCCGTTGTACGAGTTGGCGTAGACGGCCAGCATCAGCGTGTCGCCGATCTGCTGCGCGAGGCTCATGTGACTAATGTAGTCGTCAACGCGCTGGTCCAGCGTGCGCGCGGTGGTAGCGGTCGCCATTGCCACCTTCGTCGCCGTCGGTGAGGGCAGCGCCACGCGCGTTCCCGTCGCGCTGGGAGTCGCCGCCGCGTGTGGTCCGACGGCGCAGCCCGCCAGCAGGGCCAGCAACGCTACACCGAAGATAAGCCGCCGCGCGAGGCGGCGCCCGTCCGCTATGCTCATAGATCACCACCTTCTCCAGCGCCTGTCGCGAGCCTGGACCCATTTCTGCTGATACAGCCTGGATTGCCATCCGTACATGCGCTCCCATTCTCGTTGACGCGCGGATTGGGGCAAAGATGACGGACAGCCGTCGTATGTGCGTTTGCTCGTCAACTGTGAGATGATATGCCCGCCCGTCGTGCGCATGAGCCGCCGCTGATGTAACGCCGCGCGCCGTCTCCGCGTCTGTTCCATCATCGCGCCTGGCAATCGCGCGTTACACTAAACACATGATGACGACCCTGGCTACCGCTGACGAGTGCGGTCATTGTACGCAGGCTGACGACCGGTACCGAGGAGTGCGATGAGCGAGGCGCAGAACGACACGAAGACCCTGCACGCTGAGAGCGCATTGAGCGTGACGCAACGTGATCCCACTGGTGTTGCGCATCTTGACGATATTCTAGGTGGCGGACTGCCCCGGGGCTCCCTCACTCTCGTCATGGGCCTGCCTGGCAGCGGCAAGACGACGCTGGCCAGCCAGATGGCCTTCACGGCGGCGCGGGCGGGCAGAACCGTGCTCATCTTGACCGCGCTCTCTGAGCCTACCAGCAAGCTGATCGAGCATCTGCACGCGTTTACGTTCTTCGATCAGGAACTCATCGGTGGTCCGGTTCAATTTCTGAGCTTGCAGTCCGTGCTTGTTGAGGGCCTGAACGCCGTCGGCAATCTCATTCTCGCCGAGGCCCGACGGAGCCATGCTGGGCTGGTTCTGCTGGATGGCTTCCGAGGGATGCGCAGCGTTGACGCCGATCCGCAGGCCGCGCGTGAGTTTCTGTACTCCACGGGCACTATGCTGAACGCGCTCGGAGCCACCTTCGTGGTAACCAGCGAAACCGATCCACGAGACCCCACATTCTTTCCTGAGACGACCACCGCCGATGTCATCCTGGGCCTGCACTACGCGATACACGGCGTCCGTCAATACCGCGGCATCGAAGTCATCAAGGCGCGGGCAGTCGCGCCATTGCCAGGCATGCACGCGCTGACACTGGGAGCCGACGGCGCCACCGTCTATCCGCAGCTCGAAGAGCGGGTCGCATCCACATTTGTGGGCGCGAACGCGCAGACGCAGGGCGCGGCCCAGATCGGGGCCAGACATCCGCGCAGGCCAGTCACGGGAGGTGTCATCGAGCGCGCGGCGTTTGACCTCGAGGAATTTGATCGGATGCTGAGCGGCGGCATACCCCGTTCCACCTGCACGCTGCTCGCGGGCAGCTTGGGCACGGGCAAAACCCTGCTGTCCATGTACTTCGCGCTTGCGGGGATCCGTGCCGGCGAGCGTGTCGTCTACCTCGGTTTCCGCGAGAGCGGCGAGCAGTTGCTACAAGCGGCCGCGCCGTTTCGCATCGGCGAAGAGTTGGCCAGGGCAATGCAGCCTGGTGGCCTATTTACCTTCATCGAGACGCCGCCGATCAAGATCAACGCGGACATACTCGCGGACCACCTGTTTAATGTGCTCGACCAGACAGGCGCCCAGCGCCTCGTCATTGACAGCATCGCCGAACTCGAGCGCGCGATCGTGCGCGGCCTTGATCCCCAGCGTCTTGAAGACTTTCTGGCGGCGCTCCTTATCTCCATGCGCAGCCGTCACGTCACGGGCCTCCTGCTGAAAGAGACGGACAAGGTGATTGCGGCCACGTTGGACTTCTCCTCTGACGCCCTCTCCGTGCTGGCCGAGAACGTGCTGCTGCTCCAGCAGGTTCCCTTCGATGGACGTCTGCACCGTATCCTGTCCATCCCGAAGATGCGCTTCTCGGACCACGACACCACGCTCCGCGAATTTCGCATCTCTCCTACCGCCGGCATCGAGGTCTTGCAAGCGTTTCGCAGTGACCTCGGTGTGTTGGAGGGGATAGCTCAGCAACAGGAAGACCAGTCTAACGACGCGAATGCGGGTCAGTACCAGCGTCGTCGGTCGCGCGCAAAGGAGCGCAAGCGTGATGACTGAGCGAGACGGAGAGCCGCGTGCGGACGCGCCAGTGGTGCTGATCGCCGAAGACGAAGAGCCTATCGCGCTGGCGCTGGCGATGATCATCGAGGACTTCGGCTATGCCGTCGTCGTCGCCACCAATGGCAGGGACGCGCTAGCGGTGGCCCGCGCCAAGCGTCCGGCGCTGATTATCACCGACCTGATGATGCCGCTCATGGGCGGCGCTGCCCTGATCGCGGCCCTGCGCGCCGACGCCGCGCAAGATGGCCACCAGGCGCCGCCGGTTGTGTTGATGTCCGCCGCTGGTAGACACTACATGGATCCCGTCGGAGCCGACGACATCCTTCCCAAGCCCTTTGAAATGCGCCAGATCGAGGCGCTGCTCGCGCGCTATCTGCCGCAGCCGTAGGCGGCCGCGCGGCACGGTCGGCGCCTCTCACAGAAAACAGGCGGCGCGCGCCACCGCCAGCGCGTCCAGCGCGTGGGCAACAGTTACCGAAAGCGGCTCCGTCGTCGTCAGCGCCGCGTACTGAATGGCCGACTCCACAGCGTCGTCGAATGGCTCCCACGCCGCCGTCTGCGCTTCGGCTATCGCCGGCCGCCCGTCCGACGCCTCCACGCGCTCCGCGTCCGCCGTCGCCGCGCCTGCTCCATCCACGCGCTCGCGCCAGCGCGCCTCCAGCCGTCGCAGCGCCTCCTCACGCGGGCAGCGGCACTCGCAGTAGATGACCCGCGCGCCCATATCGTTCCCCAGCGTGACCAGCGCCATGCGGTCCGCGCGTCGCCCAAACGCCGCGTCCACGATCACCGAGCGCCCCTCGGCCAGCGCCCGCGCGGCCTCATCGCGCAGTCCCGCGTACGTCCGCGCGTTCCACTCCGCGCTGTAGAGTCCCGCGCCAAACGCCTCCGGGTACAGCGCGTCCTCGGCGACGCCGGCCAGCCGCTTGCGTGTCGCGTCCGATGAGAGTAGTTCCCACCCCAATTCGTGACGCAGCGCCGCCCCCAGCGTCGTCTTGCCCGTTCCCATCCGCCCGCCGATCAGCAGCAGCGTCGGCTCGGCTGGACCACTCGCATAGCGCGCCGCCAGCTCGAACAGCGCGGACGCCTGCTGGCGAGCGGCCTCCCGCTGGGTTGCGGGCACTTCGGTCTGATCCAACTGGAAGGACAGCACCTTGCCGCGCACGCACGCGCGATAGCAGAGGTAGAACGGCAGCAGCTCGCGCACCTCGGTATCGCCGGAGGCGGCCACGTAGCCGTCTACGAACGCCCGCGACAGGTCCGCGCGCCCCGCTTCGTCAAGCTCCATCGTCAGGAACGCCACCTCCGACGCGACATCCTCGAAGTGGAAGCGGTCGTTGAACTCGATGCAGTCCACGATGGCAATCTCCGCTGGCTCCCCCTCTTCCAGAGGAGATGGCCTCACCCCGGCGCTGTCGCGCCACCCCTCTCCCACAGGAGATGACCTCACCCCGGCGCTGTCGCGCCACCCCTCTCCCACAGGAGAGGGGACCTTGACCACACCACTCGCGCCGGACTGCCACGGCTCTGGCTCCCCCTCTCCTCGCGGGAGAGGGGGCCGGGGGGTGAGGTCCATAGCGCGCAGCGTGTACACATGCTGCAAGCGCAGGTCGCCGTGCAGGTCGCGCACCCGCCCCTCGCGCGCACGCGCCGCAATGAACGTCGCGCGCCTCCGCAAGAAGTCCCGCACATACCGCTCGATCTGGTCGAAGGTTTCCGCACTCAGCGCGCGCCCAATGTAGGGGCGCATCTGCTCAAAGTTCTCATCCCAGTTCCCCGTGATGACCTCGACCCCCCCGAAGCGTGCGATTCGCTCGCTCGTCTCCGCCGCCGCGTGGAACGCCGCCACCTGCCGCGCGATCCGCTCCATCAGCGCCGCGTCGGCCTGACCGGTCCGCACCAGCGCGGCCAGCGTCGCCTCCTCCGGCAGCCGCGTCATCACCACGGCGTAGTCCACGACGCGCTTCCCCGCGAATTCGCCGCCCGGCTCCGGCGCATCGTCGGGCGCGAGCTCCGGCCCGAAGCTGACGCGCCGCTGATCGTCCTCCAGCACCGGCGCGACGCCTAGATACACCCCAGCCGCGAGGCGACGGTTCAGGCGCGCCTCCAACGAACAGAAGCGCCGGCGCAGCGCGGGCGTCGAGTAGTTGAAGAAGCCGAAGTCGTTCGGTTTCTTGAGCTTATACGCCCGATCCCCCGCGAGGAGCACCGCCGAGGCGTGTGTCTGCACGACCTCAACCGGCCCGTTCACGGCGAATGGGAACGCCCCAGGCAGCCGCAGCGCGGCGAGGCGCTCCTCGAACGCCGCATACTCCGTGCGCGCGGTCGCATAGCCTGCCTCACCACTTGTCATCGCATCCCCCGGCTCATCGTTCATTGGTGTTGGACCTTCGCGGCCATGAATGGACCTGTACTTTTGACTTCAAACGTCGCCGTTGGCTCCTGACCTCACCCCCTGCCCCCGATGGACCTCACCCCCTGACCCCCTCTCCCACAGGAGA
>DATEGV010000299.1:0-2761 GCA_035279925.1 Ktedonobacterales bacterium
AGGCGCGCAAACAGACGATCACCTACGGCAAGCTCACCGGCGAACGCTCCGTCGTCTGGGAGGGCAAGGAGATACCCATCGTCCAGCTGTATCCCGTCTTCGAGAATCCCGACCGCGCCTTGCGTGAGCGCGCCTTCGGACTCTCCAGCGAGCGTGTGATCCAGGATACCCCCGCCCTCGCGGCATATTGGCGCGACGCGATCCACCTGCGCCATCAGATCGCCGCCAACGCCGGGTTCGACGATTATCGCGCCTACCGTTGGCGCCAGCTCTATCGCTTCGACTACACCCCCGACGACGCCAAACGCTTCCACGCCGCCATCGAGGAGGTCGTCATACCAGCGGCCACGCGCGTCAACGAGCAGCGCCGCCGCGCGCTTGGCGTGCCCACACTGCGCCCGTGGGATTTGTCCGTGGACCCAGACAGCCGCGAGCCGCTGCATCCGTACACGACAATTGACGAGCTGAATGCCAAGACCAGCAGCGTCTTTCACCACACGGACCCACAGTTCGGCGCCTACTTCGACACGATGCGCGCCGAGGGGCTGCTCGATCTGGACAGCCGCCCCAACAAAGCGTCCGGCGGCTATTCGCTCTCCTACAACACCATCCGCCGGCCGTTCATCTTCACCAACGCGGTCGGCGCGCATGACGACGTGCAGACGCTGCTCCACGAGGGCGGCCACTCGTTCCATACCTTTGAGATGGCGCGGCTCCCGTACCTCCAGCAGCGCCGAGAGGAGATGATGCCGATGGAATTCGCGGAGGTCGCCTCGATGGGCATGGAACTGCTGGCCTCGCCCTATCTGACCACACAATATGGCGGCTTCTACACGGAGGCGGAGGCCGCGCGCGCCCGAGTGGACAACCTGCGCGACATCATCAGATTCTGGCCGTACATGGCGATGATTGACGCCCTGCAACACTGGGTCTACGAGCACGAAACGACCGGCGGCGACGACATCGAGGCGGTTGACGACTACTGGGAGACGCTGGTTGACCGCTTCTGGCCCGATCAGGATTGGAGCGGCCTGGACCGCGAGAAGCGCACGCGCTGGCATCGCCAGGATCACGTCTTCACCGACCCGTTCTACTACATCGAGTACGGCATGGCGCAGCTTGGAGCCGTCCAGGTCTGGGGCAACGCGCTGCGCGACCAGGCGGGAGCGGTCGCCGCGTATCGCCGGGCGCTGGCCCTCGGCGGCACGGTCAGCCTGCCGGAGCTTTACGCCACGGCGGGCGCGAAGTTCGCCTTTGACGCGGAGACGCTGCGCGCGAATATTGACCTGATCGAGCGCGTCATCGCGGAGCTTGAGCCGGTGGCGCGAGGGTAGGCGCTGACCCTTGCCCCGCGACCAGGGATGCCTCATCCCCCAGCCCCTTCCCCTTGCGAGGGGAAGGGGAGCCGGCGTCGTGGCGGTCGGGCCAGGTTCCCCCTCGCCTACTCATAGGACATAGGGCAGGGGGTGAGGACACGCCGACCTGTTACTACCTTCCGCGCTGCCACACCACCTCGCCGATGATATACCCCACCGACGCGCCCACGACCGCCAGCACAGCAATAAGGATTCCCGCGCCACAGTAGGCCATCTCCGCGAGTCCGACGAACGCCCCGCATCCGAGGCCGTGACACGATGATTGGGGTGGTGGTAACGCAAGCGCAACGACCACTGCCGCGACCGCGCAGACCCCAAAGGCAAGGCCCGCGACGAATGCCGGCGGAAACCGCGCTGGGCTTCCCGGTACCCGCCCACGACGCAGTGCCGGGTCAACGAACGCCAGCGCCAGCCCCAATCCCATCATGGGCAGCCGGAACGGCAAAAAGAAAAGTCCATCGGTCAACAGTGGCGCTAGCGCGGGCGCTGTGAGCAGCATCGCCAATGCGACTGCCCCCGCCACCCGCCGTAGCGACCGCTCCCTCGCCGGCAGTCGGGGAACGCCGACGCACAGGACCAGCGCCGCCGGCGGAAGCATCAGCGGCACATGGACCAGGAAGCTGCCCAGCGCGTTGTGAGCGTACACCCTGGCATCGAGCGCGAGCGCGCCCGCCCACCCGGCAAACGACATCACGCCGAGTCCCGCCGCCGCCCAGCCGGAGATGGTCTCTGTCTGCGCCTGCGAGGGCGCTTTTCGCTCCGATGCTGGCGCCTCGTCCTGAAACTCCATCGTTGGCTCCCCCTCGCGCGCGACGCCTGCTCCTACTCGATATACGCCACCTCTACCATCCTGATAACGCCATCCGCCCCCTCGGCCGGACACCTGGCTCCGCGCATTCGCCACCCGTCTGCCTTATCCCCCGCCAGGCTCGCGGTCCGGCTCCCCCTCGCCCTCGCGAGGGAGAGGGGGTCAGGGGATGAGGACACCCCCACTGCCACGAACCGAGACGGACGTGCTATGACTCCATCCAACCCCCTCTGACTCCGTTTCAACTCCCTCTTACTCTGCGTGAACCGTAACCTCGACCCCATCGAGGACACTCCCCACGCCGCCCGCCGTCCATGCGGTATCATAGAGGGAGGAATTCGCGCCATTCATCATCCGCTGTGGAGGACTCTGTGATCACTCGCGCCAAATATAATCCCGTCGCGTTGGAAGAAAAGTGGCAGGCCCGCTGGGACGAGCGCGACATATACGCCGCCCGCGACGACGACCCGCGCCCCAAGTTCTACAACCTTGTCATGTTCCCCTACCCATCGGGCGACCTGCATATCGGCCACTGGTACAACTACACCGGCGCCGACATCTACGGGCGCTACATGCG
>DATEGV010000300.1:0-6916 GCA_035279925.1 Ktedonobacterales bacterium
GTTTCGCGCGCAAAGTCGCGAACCTCGTAGCCCGCCCGCCATAGCTCGGCTCTCAGCGCGTCCGCGACTTCGTGGTCGTGGAGCGCGCGCGCCTGGCTCCGACGCTCGCGCAAGGCGCGGACGGCGTCCGGCAGCTCGTCAGCCGGCGACCACGTTTCCGTCGAGTCGAGTAGGCTCAATCCGAGCAGTCCGTCAAACTCGCGCAGCGAGGTGAGCTTGTCCTCGGCGCGTAGGTGTGGGTCGCGGAGCATTCCCCAGGTGGTTGCCAGCGCCTCCGGCAGTCGCAGATTGTTGCGGCTGGCAGACCAGAACTTATCCCGCCACATCTCGGTGACGGCGGCGCGTCGGCTGGCGGATACTTCGGATTCCGCGGATTCCCGTTGGTCCCACACCATGCGTCGCAACCGAGTCACGGCCTGGCGCGCCGCGCGCAGAGCGGTCCAGGTGAAGTTGAGCCGGCTGCGATACCCTACTGTCAGGCACAGATACCGGAAGTCCACCGGATCGAAGCCATGCGCCTTGATGTCGGCCAGCGTGTAGGCGTTTCCGGCGGACTTCGCCATTTTTTGGTTGTCTACTAGCAGATGCTGGGCATGGACCCAGTGGCGCGCGAACGGCAGTCCGGTCGCCGCTTCACTCTGGGCGCGCTCGTCCTCGTGGTGCGGGAAGATGTTGTCAACGCCGCCGGTGTGCAGATCAAGTCGTTCACCGAGATGCCGCATCGCCATCGCGCTACATTCGATGTGCCAACCGGGGAACCCCGGACCCCACGGACTCTCCCACTGCGCCAGCCGTCCAGGTTCGGCGGCCTTCCAGAGCGCGAAGTCGCGTGGTCCACGCTTGAGCGGATCCGCCTCGATACGCACGGCCTCGAGGAGCGCCTCGTCGTCCAAGTTTCCCGAAAGCTGCCCGTAGGATGGAAAGCTCGACACGTCGAAGTAGACATTGCCGCCCGCCACGTAGGCGTGCCCACGGGCGAGCAGCCGCTCGATGAGTGTGATCATTTCTGGCACATGCTCGGTAGCGCGCGGGAAAACGTGCGCCGGCAAGATGCCCAACTCCTCTTCATCGCGAAGGAAGGCGTCCGTGTAAAACGCGGCAATGTCCGCGGGCGTCTTGCCCTCGGCGAGCGCCGCCGCGATCATCTTGTCCTCGCCACGGTCAACCTGATCTTGCCGCATATGCCCCACATCGGTGATGTTCTTGATGTGACGGACGTGGTAGCCGCTCGCTTCAAGGGTGCGACGCAGCCAGTCGGCCATGAGATATGTCCGCAGATTGCCGATGTGGACGTAGCGATACACGGTTGGCCCGCAGGAATACATGGCGACCTGAGGCGGCCGCAGCGCCTCGAAGTCTTCGATCTGGCGCGTGAGCGTACTGTAGAGCCGTATGGCCGGGTGTGAAGTGCTTGTCACGCCATCGCCGGCGCCAGTCGCGTCATTCCACGCGTGTCGCATGGCATTCCTTCTTTACAGGCTTTGATTGGCCCAGCGCATGGCGCATGAGTGTCTCATGAAGCGCGCTCACTCGACGTCGGAATCCGGCGGCGTGTCCAGCGCCGCGAGATTGTCACGCCTGGCGCTGTTCGGCGCCGACTTCCCGCCTTCTCCGATGTCATACATCAATTCCTGGGCGTCCTGGGGAAGTGGAATCTGATCCCCAGGTGGGGAGGCCGCATCCTGGGACGCGACGTCAGAGACGTCTCCAGGGAGCGCGGCGGTCTCTGGCCGAGTCGTCCGGAAATCGAGGAGCCTGCTCTGCGCGAACTCTTCCGCGCGCAGTTCGCACCAACGTCCATAGCGCGCGTGCCGCTGATAGATGTCGTCGAGGAGGCGGCGCGTTTCGCTCTCCAGGTCAGTGTCGAGCAGGCGCTGAATCGCGGCGCAGACGGCAAGCTGATGCTCGGCGAAGGCGCGCAGCCGTTCATCGTACCGCTCGACGCTCAAGATACGCAGCACGATACCGTTGATTTGGCGCGACACCTCGTTGCCCGCGCCGCTGAGCCGTTCGCGCAGCGCGCAACAGGCCAGCACCTCCGCGCCGCCCATCTCGACGAATGTCTCGCGCTCAGGGCGCTCCGTCGCGCCGTTGGCGAACGCGATCTCCATCTCGACGCTTGCGCGCTCATCTTCCAGGAGCATATTCAAGGCTTCGACAGTGGGCGCATCCAAATTGGCCATCTCACCCTCGCTCGACTACTGGTCCTTCTGAAGATGTACCCCTCAGCTTAGTCTGGCGGATGGCCGGATGGCAAGAGTGGGCCTCGCGGCGAAGCAGGCGTCCTATGCGTTGTTGGGTCTCGGCGCCTATGTTATAATCGGTGATGGCGTATTTCGTCAGGAGGTCTACGTGATCGCAACTGGTTATCTCTTCGCCGCCATCTTCTTCCTGGGTGGCGCCGGCTTCGTCTTGCTCTCCTTGACGCTGGCCGACACGCTCAACGCGCTGTTGCTCAAGCGCAGACCCGCGAAGAACAAGCTCACGATCTATGAGTCGGGCGAGACGCCCATTGGTGGCGCCTGGGTGCAGTATCCCCTGGCGTTTTACATCTTCGCGCTGCTGTTCGTTGCGTTCGACGTGGACATCGTGTTCATCCTATCGTGGGCGGTGATCTTCAAGCAGCTTGGCGTCTTTGGCTTCCTTGAGATCGTGTTCTTTATCCTCATCCTGGCCGTTGGCCTGATATACGCCTGGCGCAAGGGAGTGATCCGATGGATATAGCCGCCCGCGCCCCCGACGCCGCGCCGTCGCTCACGGCGTTCGACGCCGGCCACATCGGCGCGATGCTTGATTCGCTCACGAAATTGGATGTCGCCGTCGGTCACTTCGTGCCGAAGAAGCGCATGAGCGCCGGCTGTGTCGGCATCGAAGTGGCCCGCGAGGATCTGACGCGGGCCATCCGGTTGCTGCGGGACACCCTCGGATTCGAGATGCTGACAACGGTCTCCGGGGTGGACATGGTTGACCACATCGAGAGCGTATACCATCTGCGGTCATACGCCCATAACTGGCTCTTGCAGGTGCGTGTGAAGCTGCCCAGCGAACGCCCCGAGGTGGATTCCCTGGTGGGCTTGTATACGTCGGCAAACTGGTTGGAACGCGAATGCTACGACATGGTTGGCATCATCTATCAGGGCCACCCCGACCTGCGGCGCATCCTGCTCGACGACGAGTTCTATGGCTATCCGTTGCTCAAGAGCTTCCACCCGACACCCATCACGGTGCATGACCGCGCGACGACACAGGTTGACGCCGTGCGCGCCCTCTCCGGCGAACAGCAGCGCAACGTCGAGCGGATCGTGGCGAAGCGCCTCGGCCAGGGCAACGAGGAGCGTTTGCACCCTGGCACCCCAACCTTTGGTTCCAACGCCGTCTATCTGGCGACGGGGCAAGGCATCGAACCGGGCGAGCCGGAACACAGCACCGAAGGCAAGACGCAGGCGGGTGGGATGCCCGTGATGAAGCCTCAAAGGGGATAAGCCATGGCCATCGGAACAACGAACGTGCAGGGCAATCTCTACACCGAGGACACCTCCGGTTTACGCAGCGAAGAGATGATCCTCAACATGGGGCCACAGCATCCCTCGACACATGGCGTGCTGCGGTTGGTCCTCGTGCTGGACGGCGAGACGGTGGTGCAATGCACGCCGATCATCGGCTACCTGCATCGCGGCATGGAGAAGATCTTCGAGAACCGCCCCTACATGGCCGGCGTGCGCTACATTGACAACGCCGACTACCTCAGTCCCATGCTGAACGAGATCGCGTACGCCGGCGTCGTCGAACAGCTCGCCGGCATCGAGCCGCCGCGCCGCGCGCAGTATATCCGGCTCATCGTCGGCGAACTCGAACGGATCGCGAGTCACCTCGTCGCCGTCGGCACGTACGGCCTCGATCTTGGCGCCTCGACGCCGGTCCTGTGGTGCTTCCGGGAGCGCGAGGCGATCCTCGATATGTTCGAGGCGGTCTCCGGACATCGCTTCACCCACAACTACATGCGCGTCGGCGGTCTGCTCTGCGACTTCCCGCCTGGGTGGTTACAGACCTGCGAGAAGTTCCTCGACCACTTCGAACGCAGCGCATACCCTGAACTAGACGGCTTGCTGACCGGCAACGAGATTTTTGCGGCGCGCACACAGGGCGTCGGCTACATTGACCCGCAGCAGGCGCTGGCCTATGCGCTGACGGGTCCGAATGCGCGCGCGTCGGGCATCAATTACGATCTGCGGGTCAATCGCCCGTATGACGCGTATCGTGAAGTCGCCGTTCGCCCCGTCGTGCGGCAGGATGGCGACTGCTTCGGCCGGTACTGCGTGCGGATGCAGGAGATGCTTGAGTCAGTGCGTCTGGTGCGCGTCGCGATGGACCAACTTCCCGGCGGACCGATCTCCGCGCGCGTGCCGATTGCGCTGCGTCCGCCGCGCGGCGAGGCGTACTTCGCGGTCGAGAGCGCGCGTGGAGAGGAGGCCATCTATATGATTAGCGATGGGTCGGAGTATCCGTATCGCGCCAAGCTGCGCGGCCCGTCGTTCGTCAACCTGCAAATCTTACCGGAACTGTTGCGCGGGCGTCGCATCGGCGATGTGATCGCGATTCTCGGCAGCATAGATATCGTGCTCGGCGACGTGGACCGCTAGGGAGGCCCCATGAGCAACGACGTTGTCCAAAACATCATCCACTTCGTCGTGACGTTTATTTTCTCCGTTTTCTTCGTCATGACGGCGGCGTCGCTCGGCGTCTGGGGTGAGCGCAAGGTGCAGGCCTGGGCGCAGGATCGTTGGGGACCCCTCCACTACGGCCCGCAGGGTCTCCTGAATGCGATCCTCGACCCGATGAAGCTGCTGCTCAAGGAAGACGTCAAGGCGCGCGGCATAGACAACGTGTTGTTTCGCGTCGCGCCGATTGTGTTCTTTGCGCCGGTCGTCGCCGCCTTCGTCATCTTGCCGTTCTCGCCGTATATGACCGCCGCCGCGCTCGGCACCGGCATCATCTACTATGTCGCGCTCAGCTCGCTTGACATCATCGGCGTGTTCATGGCCGGTTGGGGCTCGAACAACAAGTATGCGCTGATCGGCGGGCTGCGCTCGACGGCGCAGATGATCTCGTATGAGCTGCCCCTGGTCTTGTCGCTGGTGGGCGTGGTCATGCTTACGAGCGTCGTGGCCCCCGGCTGCATCGGCGCCCACGCGGACATTGGAAGCTGCGGCGTCGGCTCGATCTCGTTCACCCAGATCATAGCCGCGCAGATGCGGCCCAGCTCGCCCTGGCTCTGGTTCTTCATCCTGCAGCCGCTCGGCCTCTTCGTGTACTACATTTGCGGTCTCGCTGAGACGAACCGTACACCGTTCGACCTACCTGAGGCTGAGTCAGAGTTGGTGGCCGGCTATCTCACGGAGTACAGCGGCCTGCGCTGGGCCATGTTCATGCTTGGCGAGTACGGCAATATGACCA
Organism: Ktedonobacterales bacterium; assembly: GCA_035279925.1. GTDB lineage: Bacteria > Chloroflexota > Ktedonobacteria > Ktedonobacterales > JADMIN01 > DATEGV01. The sequence continues at coordinate 5,455 of DATEGV010000300.1, forward strand.
TCGTCTCGGCGGTGGCGACGGCGCTCTTCCTGGGCGGCTGGTCCGGGCCGGGCGCGGCGGTCGGATTCTGGTCGGGGCATCTCGGCCACTTCTGGGGCGGGGTCGTCTTCAACGTCATTGGCGTGTTCTGGTTCCTGGTGAAGATGATCTTTACGATCTTCATCTACATGCTTGTCCGGGCGACGTTGCCGCGGCTGCGCGCCGACCAACTGATGCGCTTCGCCTGGCTGTTCCTGATCCCGCTGACGCTGCTCAACATTCTCCTGACCGGGGCAGTGCTGCTGATACCGGTGGATAGTGGGCTGCGCCTGCTGTTCGCGGGCGTCACGAACTGGATTCTGCTCGCGATCGTCATCTTCGGCTTCCGCCGCATAACCGGCGTGTCGCTGACGGGGAAGACGCCGCGCTGGGTACGTCGGCAGGTCGCGGCGAGCGCGGCGAGCAAACCGGCGACGGGCAAGCCGGCCACGACGCCGGAGCTTGCGGGCAGCGGCACGCCAAGATAGCAAACAGGCTGTACGGATAGTCAAACAGAGGACGCCGGATTCCTGGCGTCCTTCTTCGTTGCGGGCGGCGGGGTAGACAGGACCGCGCCCCCCAACAAAAATCCGCCCTCACATCTGAAGGCGGAGATTGTGTCGGCTGGCCTCGCTCGGGAGGCGACGGGCGGATTCGAACCGCCGATAAGGGTTTTGCAGACCCTCGCCTTAACCACTTGGCCACGTCGCCGTTTGGAGCGGGAGACGGGATTCGAACCCGCGACCTTCTCCTTGGCAAGGAGATGCTCTACCCCTGAGCCACTCCCGCATGACTCCTCCGGACGCCTGCGCGACCGGCAAGGTAGTTATACCGCATCCGTCCCAGCGTTGTCAACCCAGCCGACACGGTTTAGCGAGCGCCGTCCACCCACCGTACAATCGTCGCCTGGCTCTTGACATGCGGCAGAAAATGAGCCATGCTACTTTGGTTGGGTAGTCGCATCCTGCGGATGCTTGGCCGGCTCTAAGTCCCGCTATTTTGCCGCGTGGCGCTCCCAATGTGACCCGTCAGTTTTCATTTTCTTCGTTCCGTTGCAGGACCCCAACGCGGGGCAATGAGAGCATTGCTATGTGTGCTTAACCAGGGCGCTCGTCACCGTTGTCGCGATACGATCGCTGGCGAGCTACTTCTCTGGCCCATACACAATCGCTGCGTCGCGTTGGGCTGGCTTTCTTCCTATGAAGAGGCCAGCCTCCGTTTTTGTTCGGGCGATGTCACAGGAGGGCAACAATGCCAGATACAAGTTCGCGACCACCAACGAATGGAGCCTCCTCCGCCGGCAGGGGACCAACCTCGACCGGTCGGCCCGCCCCTAATTCCCCCTCTCGCCCTGGCATGCCTACCAATGGAACGGCACGACCAGGCGTACCGACGAGTGGAGCGCCTCGCCCTGGCGCGCCCACCAGCGGAACGGCGCGACCCG